>JANOCJ010000215.1:0-23324 GCA_031412115.1 Flavobacteriales bacterium | reverse complement strand
TCACCTTAAAGCTACTTAGGTATAAATTGTAGCGTTTGCCTGTTATAATTGTGGCTATAGCATTTGTAAACCAACTACCCAAATTACGCCATCCGGCGTGCATTTTCTCATCATACTTTGCATACACCACACCATATCCCTCTTCGGCTTTTGCCAACAGTTTTAGTATTTCTTGCGGAGGGTTTTGCCCATCATCGTCAATAATGGCAGTGTATTCGCCTGTGGCAAAGTTGAGTCCGCACATAACAGCATTAAACTCGCCAAAGTTTTTGGTTAGCGATATGGCTTTGGTGTTTGGGTGCTTTTTTGCTAACTCAAAAATTACCTCCTCGCTTTTATCTGTGCTACCATCGTTTACCAATATTAGCTCAAAATCAAGATGCGAAAGTGCCGCAAAGCAATCGGCCACCACATTGCTTATGGTAGTAGCACTATTGTAAACAGGTATAACAACAGAAAGATATGCCATAATAATTCCTCCTCTCTATTGGAGAGGGGGTTAGGGGGTGAGGCTTCAAATTTACTACCTTTAGCCCTTGTATTTTAATTCAGCTATGCTTCGTACCACTTTAATTGCCGCTTTAGTCCTTTTTTCGGTAGTGCTTACTGCACAGGTTACTTACCCTGTAAATGGCGTTGCCAATCCAAAATCGGCCTATACAGCCTTTACCCACGCCAACATTTTTACCGATTATCAAACGTTGCTAAAAGATGCTACGCTTTTGATAAAAGACAACCGCATTGAGGCTGTTGGAACTAACGTTGCCCTGCCTAAAGGCACTATTGTGTACGATTTGCGCGGCAAATATATATACCCTGCCTTTATTGATTTGTATAGCAACTACGGCATGCCCGAGGTAAAACGTGCTGACGGCAATGGCCCCAACATGTTTTTAAACCCAAGCAAAACGGCCGGAAACTGGAACATGGCCGTAAAGCCCGAAACCAACGCCATTACTATGTTTGGTGCCGATAGCCGCATGGCCGACGGTATGCGCCGCGCTGGTTTTGGCGCTGCCCTTACGCAGCAGGTTGATGGTATTATGCGGGGCACATCTGCCCTTGTTACCTTGGCCGATGGCCGTGCCAATGAGGTAACGATAAAAGAGAAAGCCGCAATAGGCTACTCGTTTTTTAAAGGTGTTTCTATACAAGATTACCCATCGTCGCAAATGGGCAGCATAGCCCTTATGCGCCAAACGTTTTACGATGCCGATTGGTATGTAAAAGGTGGTTATAAAGAAGAGCTGAACCTATCGCTGGATGCGATAAATAAAAACAAAGCGCTGCCTGCTATTTTTGAGGTAAACGATAAATTTAGCCTGTTGCGTGCCGATAAAGTAGGCGACGAATTTGACATCCAATTCATCATAAAAGGTGGTGGCGATGAGTACCAGCGCGTTGATGAAATTAAAGCCAGCGGCGCGGCGGTTATCATCCCCCTAAACTACCCCGAACCCTTTGATGTTAGTGACCCTGATGCTATCTCCCTTATATCCATTACCGATTTAAAACATTGGGAGCTGGCCCCTGCCAACGCTATGTTTTTAGAGAAAGCCGGCATACCGTTTACCTTTACCCTTGCGGGATTAAAAGACCTGGGCGCTTTTGCCCGCAACATACGCAAGGCTATGGAAAATGGCCTTACTTACAAAGGCGCACTTAAAGCCCTTACCTATACTCCCGCCCAGCTAATTGGCGCGCAGGCCGATTTGGGCGACTTAAAACAAGGCAAACTGGCTAACTTTATTATTACTACCGATAGCCTTTTTACGCACACTGTGGGCATTGCCGAAACATGGGTTAGCGGCAAGCGTTACATGCAGGAAGATGTTACCGCCCCCTTGGTTCGCGGCACTTACAAAGCATCGCTTACTAACCAAAGCGGCACTAATATTAGCTTTGACCTAATTCTTAAAGGAACAACATCTAGGCCTGCGGCCGAAATTCACCGTGACTCTACCAAGTTTGATATTGACATTGCGCGCGATGGCACTATGCTTAACATTGTTGCCAACCTTAAAAAGTTAGGGGTTGATAAAAAATTAACATCTAACCTATATATTACCAAACAAGCCGATGGCTACGCTACAAGCCTTGCCGGCAAAGGAGTTTTATCAAGCGGAGAGGCGGTAGATTTTGTGGCCTTATTTGTAAACGATACCGCCAAAGTACACCGCGACACCACCTTTAAAGTAAAACAACCCGAAGGCGCTATATGGTACCCTTTCTCGCCTTACGGAGCGGTTGAGGTGGCCAAGCAAGGCACTTTCCACATAAAAAATGCCACCGTATGGACTAACGAGGCCGAGGGCAACTTAGAAAATGCGGATGTAATTATTACCAACGGCAAAATAACCGCCGTAGGCAAAAACCTGGCTACCCCAAGCGGCGCAACGGTGGTAGACGGCACTGGCAAACACGTTACCGCCGGTATTATTGATGAGCATTCGCACATTGCCATAAGCAAAGGCGTAAACGAGGGCGGCCAAAGCGTTACTTCAGAGGTACGCATTGGCGATGTTATAAACCCTGACGATGTAAATATTTACCGCCAACTTTCAGGCGGTGTTACCAGCGCGCAATTGTTGCATGGCTCGGCCAACTGTATTGGCGGGCAATCGGCTATTATTAAGCTACGCTGGGGCCAATCGGCAGAGCAAATGAAAAACGCCAACGCCCCCGGCTCTATCAAATTTGCCTTGGGCGAAAACGTAAAACAATCAAACTGGGGCGATTTTTACAGTGTGCGTTTTCCGCAAACCCGTATGGGCGTTGAGCAAACATTTGCCGATGCCTTTATCCGCGCTAAAGAATATAAAGATGCCTTGGCTAAGAACACTTCGCTAAAAGGCAAAGGCGCCCTTGTGCGCCGCGATTTGGAGCTGGATGCCTTGGTGGAAATATTAGACAAAAAACGGTTTATCACCTGCCACTCCTACGTACAGTCTGAGATAAACATGTTGATGAAACTGGGTGATAGTTTAGGCTTTAAAGTAAATACTTTTACCCATATACTAGAAGGATATAAAGTGGCCGACAAGATGGATGCGCGCGATATTAGCGCATCAACATTCTCTGACTGGTGGGCCTATAAATTTGAGGTGCTGGAGGCTATTCCGTACAATGCAGCTATTCTTACCAAAATGGGAGTAAATACGTCCATTAACTCCGACGATGCCGAGATGGCCCGTCGCCTTAACCAAGAGGCCGGAAAAACCGTTAAATATGGTGGCCTGAGTGAGATAGAAGCCCTTAAGCTGGTTACGCTAAACCCTGCCAAAATGCTTAAAATAGATGCCTTTACCGGCAGCATTAAAGTGGGTAAAGATGCCGACGTAGTAGTGTGGAGCGCCAATCCGCTATCAATATACGCTGTTGCCGAAAAAACCTTTGTAGATGGCATGTTACTGTTTGACCGCGGTGCTGATATACTGCTGCGCGCAGCCATTGCTAAAGAGCGTTTCCGTATACTAAACAAGCTGGCCGAAGCCGCCCGTAAAGGCGAGAAAACCCGCAAGCCCGAAGGAAAACCTGAGAAGTTTTACCATTGTACTACTGTGGGTGAAGAAGGCGTAGAACGTGGCACTGAGAATGAGCATTAAGCCAGTTGAAAACTGACAACTGAAATTTGATAAGGTGTTAGTATACGCTTACAATCCCCCGTCTTTCGCCGTTGGCGAAATCCACCCCCTTTATAAGGGGGAGTTAAAAAAAATTACTCCCTAAGCTCTCCCTTGCAAAGGGAGTACCCGAGTGTAACGAGGGGGAGGGATTGTTTTAAAACCTACACCTCCTCCAGCATATTTTTAAGGCCGGTAATAATGTTTACCTCTACGGCATCGTGTTGACGAAGGCCTGCCAACATATCAGTTACATAGTCGGTAAGGTGCACTAAGTAAAATGCTTTTTCTATATCGCTTTCGCCTTCAGCCCAAATATCAATAATGGCTGCTGCGTATTTAGAAGCCACCTCGCGGCTGTATTCAATACGGTGCGTATTGCGGAAATATTCATTTTTATGACGCAGGAAAACTACAGCTAAATCTTCGTTAGCATCGCGCCAGCCCACCAGTTCGTTATGGTTCATTTCGGGTATAACGTGGTGCCAGCAAAGTATTTTACTGTTCTCATTCAACTGCTGGCGAAAGCGCACTGCAACCCCCTCATAGCCCGGCGTTGCATATAGTACAGGCAGCTTTCCGCTTAGTTTGGTTGCAATAGCGGCGGCTTCTACTTTTATCTCGGCCGTCTTATTTTCAAGCAAGGCAACAGCTTTTTCCAGTTGGGCTTCAAAATCCCTGTTTATTAAACCAAAACCATGCAGCACATAAAACAGTTGCGTAAGCGAGTAGCCTAGGCAGGCGCGGGGTGGCATACCGCCCGGTATCAATACTAAATCAAGGCCTTTTTCTTTGGCAAAAACCTCAATTTTTCCGCCCGATGTAACGCAAACAATTTTAGCGCCTTTGGTATAAGCCAAGCCTAGGGCTTGCAAAGTCTCTTCGGTATTGCCCGAATAGGATGAGATAATAACCAGTGTATTAGGCCCTACAAAGGCCGGAATAAAATATTCTTTGTTTATGCTAACAGGAACTTTGCATTGGCCTGCGGTTAAATCGGCCACAATGGTGCCGCCAATGCCTGAGCCGCCAAGGCCTGATATCAATACATTCTCAATAGTATTTGGCGCTGCGGTAAACGTAGCTTTTTTGCCTATCTCAATAGCTTCCTTCAACTGTTTCGGAAAACCCTCTATCAATTCTGTCATTGTCATATTAAAACCTATTTTAATGCAAAGAAAACGAAAATGCTTTACACATCAACCCATCTAACGTTTTCCGAATTAATTTATTTTATTTTTAAACCTTTAATAAACTTTGTGGTCTAAGTCAATCATGATTGACTTAGCCAGGCTGGATGACTATATAAAGCTTTTTAAAGGCTTTACTATTGAGGATGCCAAATTCTTTTTCTCGACCCTAACCAAGCAAAAAACGCTAAAGGCGGGCGAGGTATATGTGCATGCCGGCGATTTGCACCGCAAGCTGGCCTATATACGCAGCGGCCTTATGCGGGCGTATATGATTAAAGAAAATGGCGAAGAGGCTACGCTGTTTTTTAGGAAAGAAGACGGCCATATAGCATCGTACGACTGTGTTTTTGAAAACAAACCATCGCGCATGTTTATTGAGGCTTTTGAAGACACTGTGATTTTAGAGGTTGATTATGACAAGCTACAGGAGTTTATGGAGCGCCACCCGCATTACGAAAAAGCCCGCAAATTCTTTTTGCAACGCCTGATGATGGAATCGTTTTTACGGGTAGAATCGTTCATTTTATTCTCTCCGGAGGAGCGTTACCAAAACTTTGTGCATCAAAATAAGGAATTGGAGGCCCGTGTGCCCGATAAGTATCTGGCTTCTATTCTGGGCATTACGCCCGAATCGTTGAGCCGAATTAGAAAAAGGATAAAAGAAAAACAGAAAACTTAACCAACATCAATTTTTAAACCATTGCCGTTGTATAGATTTGCTTTAATTACACTGCATAAACGCCATTTAAATATCGTATCTTAGTATCTTAAATACTCAAAAAAGAATGAAAAAACTTTCACTTTTTATTTTGTTGGCACTAAGTGTTGCTGCCGTAAAAGCGCAACAATCGGCCCCTACGTGGTCTGAAGATGTAGCCTCTATTATATTTAATAAATGTTCGGGCTGCCACCATGCGGGCGATATTGCCCCTTTTCCGTTAATGTCGTACAACGATGCCTATGTGTATTCATCGGGTATTGAAGATGCCGTATCGGCAGGCACAATGCCGCCTTGGCCGCCAGATGTTAACTACCGCCGCTATGCCCATGAGCGTTTACTATCAACCAACGAAAAAACGAAGATATTGGCTTGGGTTGCTGCCGGCGCCCCCGAGGGAAACCCCGCAAACGCACCTGCCCCACCGGTATACAGTGCTACCAACTGGAAAATAGCCAATCCTGATTTAACCTTAAAAATTGCTGATTACAACTCGCAAGCAACATCAACTGATATTTACCGTTGCTTTGCCATACCTACCGGTATTAATGTTGATAAATATATAAGCAGCATTGAGGTTATACCCGGCAACCGCTCTATAGTACACCACGTGTTGGTATATCAAGATAATAGCGGCGCAGCCCTTACCTTAGATAATAACGACCCCCTACCGGGCTATACCAGCTTTGGCGGTACCGGCGTGGGTGGCTCTACCCTTATTACAGGCTGGGTTCCGGGCGGCGGGCTTAGCAATGTGCCCAACGGTTTTGGTATAAAATTAAAAGCCAATTCAGCCATTATTTTGCAGGTGCATTACCCTGCCGGAACTGCCGGGCAAATGGATAGTACCCGTATTAACCTTAAGTTTACTACCGGCCCTACCCCACGCGAAATGTTTTTAGCCCCGGCCTTAAACCACTCAACCTCAATGATAAATGGGCCTATTAATATTCCGGCTAACAGCACCAGAAAATATGAAGAAGAGTATACTATTCCGGCTAATATTACCGGCTTTAGCGTTGCCCCACACATGCACCTTATTGCGCGAAGCATGAAGGTTTATGCTATATCTCCCGGTACGCTGGATACCGTTCCGCTAATAAATATACCCAATTGGGATTTTCATTGGCAGGGTTCGTATTCTTTTCAGTATGCCGAAAAGTTTCCGGCCGGAACAAAGTTAAGAGCCGAAGCTTTTTACGATAATACCACTAATAACCCCCATAACCCCAGCAACCCACCACAATTGGTAACGGTAGGCGAGGCAACAACGGACGAGATGATGATTACCTACTTTAGCTACGCTATTTACCAGGCCGGCGATGAAAATATTTTGTTAGACTCGTCATTGCTAAACCCAACATCGGCACAGGCGCAACAGGCTACTGAACTAAACGTAAAAATGCACCCCAACCCGGTAAACCATGATGTATTCATTAGCCTGCCCAATGCAAACGATACCTACAGTATGAGCATTTACAACAGCGTGGGCCAAATGGTATTATCGCGCCAAATTAATGGCAGCAACTGGTATGATGTTTCTGCTTTAAATGCGGGTATTTATATCGTTTCAATACGCAATGACAAAGGCTTCTTTACTCAAAAACTAGTTAAAAACTAACACCCTATTTATAAGGAAAGACGGGCAACATGCCCGTCTTTTTTTTACCCTTTATTTACTACAGAATGAAAAAACAGTTACTATTAGCAACTATTACCGCACTTTTTGCCTTGGTAAGCCAAGCACAAGTTATTGTTACCGATGCCGATTTTGCCAGCCCCGGCGATGTGGTGTATATGGGCCGCGCTACTAATATGCCTTTAGGAACTACGCCCGGAAACGCAGGCACAGGGCAAACATGGAACTTTAGCGCCTTTGTACCATCGGGTATAGATACGGTAAACTTTGTTGACCCAACTACACTTCCGGCAACTGATAGTTTTCCAACTGCCAACATTTCATTTAAACAAATGAATGGCGATGCGTATTTAAATAAAAGCGCTGCCGGTATTGAATTACTTGGCTTTTCAGGCATATTAGGGCAAAACAATCTGTTTATTACAACCAACTTTGAACCCAGCGAAACCATATTAAAATTTCCGGCGCAGCTAGGCACATCGTATACCGATACTGCCCGTGTAAATTTTGATGTATATGTTGGGCCACAAGGGCAGGGCTATATAGACTCTATAAGGGTTAGAAGGTTGTATACTATTGAAAATACTGTTGATGCAGAAGGCGCGCTTACCCTTCCGCTGGGTACATACAATGCCATACGTTGTAAGGTAGATGAAGTTGTTGTTGACAGTATGTGGGCCTATGCCTTGCAAGAGAATGTGCTGTTTGGTATTGTACAGGGCTGGCAACCGCTGCCTGCATTTATTGCAGGGGCAATTGGGGTTAGTGGGGCTGTATCTGTAAAAACAACCCGCAACTACCGCTGGCTAGCCAACAACAGCAAATTTTATTTGGTAGATATGAGTGTTGATGTGGCAAATAATAACCCCACAAGTGCGCGCTATCAAGAAGACCCAACTACGCCTATACAAACGGCTATTAATGAAAATACAGCCGGTATTACTGGCATAAAACTATTCCCTAACCCGGCCAATAATGAGTTGTTTATTACCCTGCCTGCAGGAAATAATTTTTATACAATGGGTATGTATAATAGCGTAGGGCAATTGGTTTTATCACACACACTAAACGGCAGCAGCCAGCACAATGTATCGGCGCTACCCAGCGGCATTTATGTGGTAACCATTAGCAACGGAACCCAATTGTTTACCCAAAAACTGGTAAAGTATTAGTCCATCCTATACTTTGATTAAAAAACCCCTTGAAAATAAGCCCTCAAGGGGTTTTTTATTGTAGTGATGCAAGGTAATTGTCTGCTATTTGCAGGTGGTTTTGCAGTTTTGCCCCCATTTTATCTAATTGCATAGTCATTACACTCATGCGTGGGTTTTTGGCAAAAAAAGCCTTGTTCTCATTTATAAAACGCCAGTACAGGGCATCCCAAATTTGCATCCAAGCCTCATTACCTGCCGGTTTATAGTTGCTCATTTTCATAATGTAATTAGATGAGCTTATGTAAGGCTTTGTGCTCATAAGCCCACCATCGGCAAACTGGCTCATGCCATATACGTTGGGCACCATTACCCAGTCGTAAGCATCAATATAAAACTCCATAAACCATTGGTATATAGCGTTGGGGCTAAAGCCACACAGGCACATAAAATTGCCCAGTACCATAAGCCTTTCTATATGGTGGTTATAAGCTGTTTGGTGCAGTTTTTTTATGCAATCGTCAACCGGGGCTATGCCCGTAGTGCCGTTATAAAAAGCCTGTGGTATTGGCCTGCCGTGGTTCCAATAATTTTTAGTGCGTTGCTTTTTGCCTTCGCGCAGGTATACTGCCCTTATATATTCCCTCCAGCCCAATACCTGCCTAACAAACCCTTCCAGCGAGTTTAGCGGTATATTATATTCTTCGGCAGCGGCAATGGCCTCGTCAATAACCTCTGCAGGGCTTAGCAGGCCTATGTTTAGCATAGGGGTTATTACAGCATGAAACAAGTAGCTTTGGCCCGGCACTATAGCATCTTGATAAATACCATAATTGGCAAACCGTTCTTGTAAAAATACCTTTAGCCATGCTAAACTTTCAGCATGTGTTACGGGGTAAATAAAAGGCGCGGCCTGCCCTAAATTATTAGCAAAATGTGTTTCGGTATAGGTTATAGCCTCATCAACAAAAGGGTTGTTTGCCTGTTTGGGTAAATGCGGCACAGGTGTTTTTGCAGGCATTTTTAAGCGGTTTTCAGTGTCGTAAGTCCATTTTCCACCCACGGGTTTGCCATCGTTAACCATTATGCCCAAACGTTGCCTTTGGTCGGTATAAAAGGCTGTAAGGTAATAGCGTTTTTTATTGGCAAAGTAACTGCTCAGGTATTCTTCGGTACAAATAAAATTGGGGCTTTCATACGCTTGCAATTCAATTTGGCATTGTGCCGCTGCGGTTTGCAAACGTTTTTCCAGCCAATCGTCAACCGTTTTGCAGTAGCTAATTTTGGTTACACCCTTTGCGGCAAGGTGAGGTAGCAACAGCCTAATGTCGCATAGTTCACTTATTGCATCAATATAAGTTACCGGGTTGCCTTGTTTTTGTACCCTTTGGGCGTAGGCTTTCATAGATGCCCTGTGCAGCACAATTTTTTGCTTATGGAACTTATACTGCTTAAAAAACAAAAACTCCTCAACTAACACCACCTCCTGCCCTGTATGCACAGCCGGGTGGTTGGCAAATAGCTGGTTAGGAAAAACTATGCTTACACTACTCATGGCAGTTACAAACAGCCGCTTAGCATATTTGTTTTAATAGAAAAAGGCCCGTTAAGGGCCTTTCTAAATTAACAATTATATCTGTATACTACCTCACCACTAGCCTTGTGTTCAGCATGCCCTTATCAGACCGTACAACAACATTATATAAGCCAATGGCCCAAGCAGCGGTATTAAGCGTTGTTTGCTTTTGGTTAGCCGCTAAACGCTCGGTATAAATAAGCTGGCCTTGGGTGTTATACACCTCAACGGTGGCAGTATTATTCGATTTAGTATCAACCAATAGCGTAGTAATGCCGTTTGAAGGGTTAGGATAGGCTTTTATAACGCCATCGGTAGCCGTGGGGGTATTTAGGCCGGTAACAGCGCTGGAGTTTGGCAATTCAATAAAATCAACCCAAGCGGCATCTTCGCCACCGTCATAAACATTGTCTTTTTTATAAATCCAGGCAAACATGCGCGGGCCTGAATACATGGGGAAAGCCACACGGCCCCAAGCCACTTCGCCACTCCATTGAGCATATAAATCGCCATCTATATAAAAGCTTAAATAGTCGTAGCCTTCCTCGCTACTAACCTTGCGGTAAAACGCAATAGAATCGTTTGTAAACACATTTACCGACAGTTGCATCACCGTCATCTCATCATCACCCACATCGCCCGATTTGGAGCTGTAAGGCCCTTCGTAAACCGTTACATCATCAACCACCCAAGGTATTTGCTGCATGCTTTGCCAGTCGTGCGCGCTAAAATCGCCGGTGGCAAAATCTTCTACCAACATATTTACCTTCAGGTTCATATTGTAAGTGGCTATGTAGCTGCCTTTACTTAAGGTATATTCAAACGGCACATAGTGGTTTACCGGGGTATTAGCAGCAAGGCTTAGGGTAAATACCGCATCCACCGCTGTAGCCGCCGCCGCATTGGGTATTGTAATGATGTTGGCGCTTGTAACGCTAACGTAGCTATCGCCACCATACAATAAAGCCTGTGCCAGTAATGCATCGGCATGGCCTGCGTTAAGGTTGCTATATGTAATGGTGGCGGTTTCTCCGGCCTCTAAACGGCCGTTGCCGTTGCCTTGCAATTCGGTAACTGTTAATGTGGGTATTGTTAACACAGGCGCGTTTAACAGCAAGTTAAAATTGCTTGTCCAGCTATTGGTTCCATCAGTAATAAACACATCAAAAGCGGCTGCCGTTTGATCGGGAACACTGTTGCTAATGGTAATACCAAAAGCAGGGCTTACCGCAGTTATTGCTTGTGCCGCAATGCTGCCGGCAGTGTATACACTATCGGTAATGGTAACATACGGATTGTTGCTGCGCAATTTTACCGTTAGCGGGCCGGTTGCAACAGCCCCAATATTATTCAGGCTAATGTTGATGCCGTCACTCTCGCCAAAATCGGGCAAGGTGTTATTGTTTTCCGTAGCATCATCAACCAAATGACTGTTTAGTGTAACGTAAGGGCCTACGCTGGCGCCAACCAACATTTGGCTTAAATACGGGGTATAGTTAAAGTCGGTAGCCGTTACAAAAACACTGTCGGGCGCGTTAAGCGCGGGTATGGTAACCGTTGCCACACCGCCGCTTACAAAAGCTTTGCCCAGCAGCGTATGGTTTTGCGATATAGCCACCAAAGCGCCTTCTACATTACAAGTTACCACTACCTCGGTAGCGCCTATAAGTATATTGGGTGCATGGGTAGCTACAAGGGGCAAAGGGTCGGCTGTGCGGACTAGGATAGTAGGGTCGCCAAAGCAATGCCAGGTATCGGTCATTTCGGCGCCTGCGCTGCCGTAAACATCGTTCATATACACACACCCGTTGGTAGATATGCCGCCAAAACTGCGCATATTGCCGGGGTTTATGTTGCCTGCCAAAATATCAACCATACCATCTTGCCCGGCCATTGGGGGGCTCCAGCTTTGGTTGATGGATGACATAAACGAAGCGATAGCGCCTACAGGCTGGCCGTTATAGGTAGCCCTTGCCCATGCCTCGCCAAAGCAAGTGCCATTATCAAACTCGCCGTTTACGCAGCCTACCGACCATATAAAAGGCCATATAGCGGTGTTGGTTAGCGATGATATATTTCCGTTAGAAAAGCCCGTTGTTGCCCAACTAGTGGTAGAGCCGTGGCCGGTATAGTTTATAATGCCTGTTCCGGCATTGGTTGCATTTACAACATCGTTGCTAGATGGGTTGCCTGCGGCATCGTTTCCTCCGGCGGGATGGGTATCGTCGTAGTATTCGCTATGGTCGGTATAGGTAAAGGCCATTAGCTTGTCTTTCATAATGCGCTCATGCTGCCAGTCCATTTCGTTGTTATCGCCCGGCCCTTCGTTCGATGCTATATGCGTAGTATGGTCAAACCGTGTATTGCCCGTTGGCGGGGTTATTTCATACTTCAACACTTTGGCAACCTGTGTGGTTACGTGCGTTACATTTTCTGCCGAAAAGCGGCCAATAATTACCTCGGGGTACGAATCTGTTCCTGTTAAATAGCCATACGAAGGGTCAGACTTTCCGCCCGATTGCGTGGGTGATGTTACCTGTGCCAAATCGCCCACCAACAATACATACGACAAGTTATGCGTAGTGTAATAATTGGCTATATAAGCCTTAATAGCGGTTGAGGTGTTGCCAACGCTGGCCACACTCACCATTTCGGTTTTAATGCCTTTGCGTATTTTCCAGTTTACATAGGGCTGCATGGCGGCCATAAATGCGGGGTCGGCAATAATAAGTAAGTCGCCACCCACGGGCGTTGGGGCGGTAGTGGCTTTTTCCTTCACACCAAAATTTACAAAATGGTTTTGGTAGATGGCAGTAAACTCATCATCAGGGTGCGTAGCGGCATTGGCCAGTTCATTAAAACCTGCGCCACCAATATTCATCACTTTTAGGGTGATAGAAGTAATTACGCGCAACGTGTGGGTAACGGGGTTGTATTGAAACGGGTGGATGTATAAGGCTTGCCCACGGCAATCGCGCATAATATAGGGCTTGCCCAACTCGGCGTTGGTGGCAGGAAAAAATTCGTCTTTGGTATATGCATCGCCCTTAAAATATGGAACTTCCGAAGGGTCAACCGTACGTTTTAAATTGCCTTTTGATGGGGCAATATCAACTTCCAGCACATCGGTATACTGTACATCGTAATAGGCCACCTGTGTATTGCCTGTATTGTCAATTAAAATGGGTAAGGTAAGCTGTACAACATCGGGCATGCCTTTTTGCAGCATGGGGTGGCCGCCTTTAAATTCAACCACATAGGCTCCGCCGTTTCCGGTTTGTACCTTGCACAGGGTATAGCCGCCAAAATCTACTTTTATTTTAGTGCCGCCGGGTTCTTGGGTAACGGTAAGGTTGTATTGCGGGGCTGTAGATTCATTGCGCGGGGCTTTTATAGTCATATACACCGGAACAGTATGCGCGGTTTCAAAAGTTTGGGTAGCGGGTGCTGCATCTGGCGATGCCTGTGTATCATTACCCCAAATAATACTTCCTATCGGTTCATCGCCAATATTAATTTTAGATGTAATAGGGAGATTGCTTTTTTGTGCAAATGAATTGGGGTTAATTAGCGGGTTAAACCCTTTTTGCTGGCCTATAAGCGGGGTAACAGTAAGCCTGCCAAAATGGTGCCCGTTTATATCGGTTGAGGAGAACTTAACAGCGGCGGGTATTTTATCTATTTGGGCTTGCGTAATAGTAGTAACCTGTGCCTGCGCGCCAAAAATTGGCAGGGCAATTGCAACTAAAATTGGCAAAACACGCTTAAGGGAATAGAAATTATTTCTCATCAAGAATAAGATAAACTGATAGTGTTGCTAATGTACAGGATTTTAATCATACCAAAAAGGCTTACGTTATTGGTTTTCTTACATGTTTTGGCGTGTACTTATGCTATAGCGCAAAAGCCTGCCGATTTTTTTAAAACCACCGAAAACAACTACGGCGTATTAGAAAACGGCGCAACGCTGGTTTCAGTATTTAAAATTACTAACCCAACAGCAAAAAACCTGTACATACTTAGCGTAAAAAACAGCCGCTTTGTTACTGTCGAATTCTCTCGCCGCGCCATACCACCGGGCGGTACTGATACTATTGTGCTGCGCTATGAACCCAAAGCCAAAGGCGCTTTTAAAGAAGAAGTTGAGGTAGTGTTAAGCGCACTGGAAAAGCCCCTAACCCTGCAAATAAGCGGCAACATAAAAAACTATAACCAAGATTTTTTGACCAACTGCATACGCTTTGGCAGCGGCGGCGATATGGCCGGCGTGTTCCGTTTTCTGCATAAAGGAATTGTTTTAGATAGCCTTACGGGAAAACCCATACAAGTCGCCAGTGTGCAAATAGTAGATATTGGCGGCCTGCGTGGCGATGAAAAAACCAACCGCAACGGCGGCTATAGCAAAGAGGTTGTGCCCGGCTTGTTTGAATTTATTGTTACCGCGCCAGGCTATATTGGCGTGTACCACGAGCAGTACGTAAACCCCCAGCACCCCGATGCTACTTTTAGGCTGCAACGCCTTCAACAGCAGGAAATGATTGTTAAGCAGCAACCGAAAGAGGAAGAAGAAGTTATCATAATTAACGAACCCACTGTTGTTGCCCCGCCAACACCACCCACCCCTCCGGTAGATAAACCAAAAGCTCAAGAAGGGGAATTATCGTACGACGAATATAAGCCCAACAATGTAGTGTTTTTGATAGACGTTTCAGGCTCCATGCGCGACTCGCTAAAGCTGCCGTTGTTGAAGCAATCCATCATCAACCTACTGTCATCGTTACGGCCTATAGACCGCCTGGCTATTGTTACCTATGCCGACGGGGTAAAGATTGTAATGCCGTCAACCCCTGTTACCGATAAGGCTCATATTGAGGATGTGATAAACGCCTTAGTAGCGGGCGGGCAAACCGAAGGTGGCAAGGGCATGAAAAAAGCCTACCGCGTAGCGGAGAGCAACTTTATACCGGGCGGCAACAACCAGATTATACTGGCTACCGATGGTGCCTTTAGCAGCTTGGGCGAAGAAGAGGGCGAGCTAAATAAACTAATTGCCAACGGCCTGCACGATGGTATTTCGCTTTCTATTTTAGGCTTCGGTGCCAAAAAATATGCCCTGCAAGCCATGGAGAAATTTGCCAAAGCCGGCAACGGCAGCTACCTGCAAATAAAAGACAAAGCCGGTGCTAATGCAGTGCTGGAAGAGGAGATTAAAGCCAGGAGTAGGCGGTAACTACCTATTCCCTTTCTTCCTTGCGGGGGCAACAGGGTCGCCGCTTTCATCAAATTTGCGGATGTCAATCATAATTTCCCATTCAGGAACAGGAAGGAAATCATCCTCTTCAATGTCTTCGGTGTCTATAGCGTATAGCTTGTTGTCGTATACAAATACGGCGCTGTCTTCGTGCCAGTCCTCGTCTTCTATTTCAGCCTCAACAATGGCGGCGGCACTAAAGGTATTGCATAGCTTGCGGGCAATGTAAATCTCGCGCTCGCCGGTGCCTCCACCCGGAAAATCCCAAAATATAATTTGGGTATCAAACTGGCGGCCGGTATACGTTACCGATACCGAAATATACTCGCCATTCGGCGCAAATTCCTCATCCACACGCTCGGCAAAAACCAGCTTGGGGAACAGTACTTTCAAATCAGCCTCAATGGCCGCGTATTCAACGTGTTTATCAAGAATAATTGAAGAAATCATAGTCAGTAATAGTTAGGGGTGTTTAGGGGTATAAATACAAATATTTTTTGCTTCAGTAAAAAAGTCGAGGGCATAAAAGCCGCCCTCACGGCCTACTCCGGAGTTTTTAACGCCGCCAAAAGGCGTACGTAAATCGCGCAGCAGCCAGGTGTTAACCCATACAATGCCGCTTTCTACACGGCTTGCCACACGGTGCGCGCGGCTCAGGTTTTCTGTCCACACCATAGCGGCCAGGCCGTAACCTATGCTGTTAGCCATGTGCAGGGCTTCGTCTTCGGTTTCAAAGGGGGTAAGAGTAACCACAGGGCCAAAAATTTCTTCCTGATTGGTGCGGCAATCGTGGGCCAACCCTTCAATAACGGTAGGGGCTACAAACCAGCCGTTTTCATTAGCACCCGTAGGGATAACGCGTTCGCCGCCGCAAAGAATAGTTCCGCCTTCTTCCTTCGCCAATTCAATGTACGACAGCACTTTCTCCATATGTTGGTGCGATACCAACGCGCCCATAAACGTATCGGGGTTTAGCGGGTCGCCAACGTGCAGTTTTTTTATGCGTTCAACAAAGGCCTCTTTAAATTTCGGGTAGATGGATTTTTCTATAAAAATGCGAGAGCCGCACAAGCAAATCTCCCCTTGATTAAGGAAAGACGAGCGAATGGTCGTCTCCAGCATCCTATCAAAATCGCAATCGGCAAAAATAATATTGGGGTTTTTTCCGCCCAATTCCAACGACAGTTTTTTAAATACCGGCGCGGCTGTGCGGGCAATTTCAGCGCCTGTTTTAGTGCCACCGGTAAACGATATGGCCTTTATTTTTGGGTGTGCTACAATAGCGGCACCTGCTTTATATCCATAGCCATGCACGATGTTTAACACACCCGCAGGCATGCCTGCTTCTTCGCACAATTGCGATAGCATAAAGGCGGTATACGGTGTTAGCTCCGATGGTTTAGCTACCACACAGTTGCCTGCGGCAAGGGCGGGCGCTATCTTCCATGTAAACAAATACAAAGGCAAATTCCATGGTGATATGCAGCCCACAACGCCAATAGGTTGACGTACGGTATAGTTAATGGCTGTTGTATCGGTAACGTGTGTTTGCGATGCGTAGTGCAGTATAGCCGTAGCAAAAAAGTGAAAATTATCGTGTGCGCGGGGTATATCCAACTGCTTGCAAAGCCATAGTGGTTTGCCGCTGTCTTCGCTCTCGGCATCGGCCAGCCTGTCTGCATTATCGGTGATTAGCTGCGCCAGTTTTAGTAAGATGTTCGACCGCCTTTCGGTAGGCATGGCAGACCATTCCGGAAAGGCAGCTTCGGCAGCTTTTACAGCCGCTTCCACATCATGCTCGTCACTATCGGGCACAAACGAGAATTCCTTGCCCGTAGCCGGGTTATAATTCTCAAAATACTGCCCGCCAACAGGCGCAACCAGCTTGCCGTTTATATAGTTTTGAATGTTGAGCATGGCTATATGTAGATGATGCTGACAATGGCGTCCTCCTTGGTTTTTTTGTTGCCGGGTTTTATGGTAAAACTAAAGCCACGGTCTTTGCGAAAATTCAAATAATCTTCCACCGCTTTTACCTCTTTGTAATTGATGGTATACTTGGTTTGGCCGGTTTGTATGCGTACCTCTGATTTTAAAATCTCAATATTGCTGCTAGTGCCTAACTGCGCTTTGCACACGTAATGAAAGGCCGTCATATCAATAACCGCATCCTCGCCGCCCAAAGCTTTGGCAAGGGTAGTAACGTATAAAATGTATTTGGCGGTATCAAGCCTTATCTTATCTGGTTTATGCCCTGCCAGTGCATGGCCTATCCCTTTCGGGAACATTTTTTTACCGCTTTTGCGGGTGTGGGCAAAGCTATCGCCAAGGCGGTGCAAGGCATGGCCTTTCATTTCCAGCGTAGTGGCCTGGCGCACCCAGTCGGCCGAGCAGTTGCGCTCCTTCAATGGGTCGCCGCCGGTAAGGGCGTGCACGCGGCCCTGCCATGCAGGTTTTAAATAGGTTGATGTGGCGCGCAAATGGCAGCCCAGCGTATCGCATTCCCAGTCGGGCAGCTCGCTATAATAAGCCAAAGAGCGTGCATCGGGGTTCTTTAAAAGGGTTGATACCAAATAGACTGTCCAGTAATGGCCGTCGGTTTCGTATTTAACCTCTGCCGTACCTTGCGGGCCAACAAAACTTGCCAACAATATAAGGGCTGCAACGGCAGCAAATAATGTTTTCATGGTAATGGAATTGTAACAAAGGTAATTATTGCAACGATTGAAACACCTCCTCGTTCCATTCTTCCAAACTATTTAGGCGCAAGTCGGCAATGGCATATTTTGGGTTGGCGAAATTGGTATGTTCGGGCACGTTTACCACCTTCATTTTAGCGGCTTTGGCAGCTACAAGGCCGTAAAAACTATCTTCAAAAACAAGGCATTGCAATGGGTTGGCGCCCATTTTTTTTGCGGTGTTGATAAATATAGCCGGGTGTGGTTTGCCGTATTCTTCAAACTGCGCCGAACATATTTCGGTAAAATAGTGGCGGATGTTTAACGCCTCCAGCGCGGTTTCTATAATCTCTAAATTAGATGATGAGGCCACGGCCATCGGTATGTTTTTCTGCTTGAAAAATTCAAGGGTTTGCAGTACGCCGGGCAACGGTTTTCCTTCGGCTTTTACCAAGGCCAATAAGCGCTGTACCACTGCTGCTGCTATAGCTTGTTGCGTTTGGGTTTCCCAAGGGAATTTAGCATGCCAATAAGCTACGGCTTCGTCTATCCTAAAGCCCATGGTTTGCTGGCAATCTAGGCGTGTTAAATTCAACCCTACGGTAGCAAAAACTTCAATTTCGGCTTGTTGCCAAAAGGGTTCCGAATCAATAAGCAAGCCGTCTAAATCAAAGATGGCGGCTGTTATCATTTACGTATGCGGGGGTTGATAAGGTCGGCGGTTTGGTTGCGGATAATCTCCATAAAACCGCTGCCATCGGCATTGATGCGCGCAATAGAAAATGGTGTTTGCTGGCTTAAACGGTATTGAACGTATAGATATGTACCGTCCTCCGACCATTCGGGGCTGTCAAACGACTGTACACCGCTTTTTAAGGTGGTTAATAACGTATCAGCAGCAAAGTCAATTTTACGCAGGTTTATGTTACCAAATAAATTTGTTTGCGAAGTGGCCGAAGAAAACACCACGCTGCTGCCATCGGGCGAAATTGCCGGTTCCCTATCCCAATAATCATCGGTGGTAAGGCGTATTTCATTTTCAACTACCCAGTTAACAGTATCTAGCGTAGCTACAAACAATTCCTGGTTAAATACGCTGCCCGACTGCTCATTAAACGGAAAGGCAGAGTATACTATTTTAGTGCCGTTAGTGCCCATTTCGGGGTTGCTAAACAGGCCAATGCGCGATGTTAATTTTTTGGGTATGCCGCTCAACGTATCGGTAGCAAATAGGTGCCAGCGAAAGTTGTTGTTGTCGGAAGCATCTTTTACCTCGGCAGCCATTATAATGGTTTTGCCGTTGGGGTGCCAAGTGGCATAGCCCTGCGAACGCCAGTTGTTTGCGCCTTTGGCTATTAGTAGTTTGCCCCCGGTACCGTCAATGTTAAACATCCACAGCTCGGCGTTGGTATAATCGTTCTCCCTAAAAAAGTTGTCATTGGTAGAGCGGTAGCACAAAAACTTTTTGCCGTTGGGCGATATGCGCAACCACCAATAGTCGTAGTTATCGTCGTTTATAAGTTGGTTAAAACCGCCAGAGGTTTTGCTGAATACCTGAAAGGAGCCTGTTTCGAACGAGTTGAACAGCAGCGTGTCCGGAACGGGTGATACCAGCACTGTTTCGTTTTTTAACAAATCGGTACCGCACGACGAAACCAGTACGGCGGCAGAAAGAAGTATGAAATATGCTTTAATCCTCATTTTGTAACCGCTAAAATAGCGAGAGATTTGCTATAACTGTACGTTGTTTGAAATTTATTATGCAGTTAACCTACCAATAACCTGTTCTATCAACTCATTCATTTTGGGTTTGTACTGGGTACTAAAGCGTTTGGTTACGCGGTTTGCTACTATCAAACAGATGGTTGCGCAATTATGTTCGAGCATTTTGCCCAAGGCATATATGCCCGATGTTTCCATTTCGTAGTTGCACAATTTTAGCCCGTTATAGTCAAACGTTTCAAATTTGGTGTTGATTTCGGGGTAGCGCAAAGGCGCGCGCAATTGCCTGCCCTGCGGGCCGTAAAAGCCATTGGCGGTAACGGTAATGCCACTGTGGTTGCCTTGCGATAATAAGTTAACCAACCGCTCCGAACCTTTAAATGCAAAGGGATAGGCCAGTTCGCTGCCCCAGTCCAGGGTGCGGGCAAAGTATTCCGACAGGGCCATTTCTTCATCCGAAGAAGTAAAATCGTAGTAATTGGCCATACCATCAATACCCATGGCGTATTGCGATACTACGTAGCTATCGGGCTCTATACTCTCGTGCAATGCGCCCGATGTGCCAATGCGGATAATATCCAACGGCGTATGGTTGGGTTTTATAGTACGTTCCTTTAGGTCGATGTTGACCAGCGCATCCAGTTCGTTCATTACAATGTCGCAATTATCAGTACCAATGCCTGACGATATAACCGATAGGCGTTTGCCGCCAATGCTGCCTGTATGGGTAATAAACTCGCGGCTTTGAGTTTGAAAATCGATGCTATCAAAATGTTTCGACACCTCGCCTACCCTGCCCGGGTCGCCCACCAAAATAATGGTATGGCCAATGTTTTCGGGGTGAAGATTAAGGTGGTATACAGCCCCTTCGGGGGTTAAAACCAGTTCAGAACTTTGTATTTGCATGGGGGCTAATGTATGAAAAAACCAAAACCCCTATCCTAAATCCTTCCCCCTAAAAGGGGAAGGACTTTATTTTTAGTCGCAGTTATTCCTCCCCTTTCAGGGGGAGGTGTCCGAAGGACGGAGGGGGTATATTTACTGCTTCACCACCCTTTGTAGCAAACTACTTCCATCGGCCAGTTGCAGGCGCAGCAAGTAAATGCCGGGCGCTAAATCTCCCGCAGGGTTTAGTTCCATACGGTTTATGCCTTGGGTAGATGTAATGTTTTTATCGTACATCCTTTTGCCCTGCGCATCAAACAGCGCAAGGGTTGCGTTGGCTTGTGCCGAGCCTGTCCACTCCAACACAAAACCGTTGGTAAATGGGTTGGGGTAGGTTTTTACACCCCCTGCCAGTGCTTCGGCAACGCCGGTGCCGCAGTTGGGTTGGTAGGCATAGCCGGGCGAGCCTTCGGGGCAGCCGGCAAACCAGTTTTCGCCTACGCTCATATTGCAGGTGGCGCATGATAATTCCAGCGTATAGCCGCCGCCATCTGGTGTGGTGGGCCAAGGGCTATCATCACTATAATATACTGATATTAGCAGTTTGCCGGCAGCATCAAACAAGCGGCAGGCATCGCCGCTACCGGCAAGGCCAAACTGAAACTCGCCTTGCATGCGCTGCAGTTGGTTATTTACTAACGGAAAGCGGGCGCGGAACATTAAAGTGTCCTTCGACAAAACCAAATAGCCATTGGCGGGCAAAATAGTGCCTCCGGGAATGATGTAAGGCAACGTATCTTTATCATCTAAAAACGAGTAGTTGCCAATGTAAATGGGTGTATTGGTGGTATTATGCAGCTCTACCCAATCTTCGGCATCGGCAGTTGGCGATGAGTTGTAGTTAATTTCGCTAAACACAATAGGGTAATTACACGGCACATAACCTGTGCCCGGCGAGCCATTAATACAGCCCGGAACCCAATTTGTAGGCGAGTTAAAGTTGCCGTTAGCATCAACCAACTCTAACGTATAACCGAATCCATCGGCGGCTTTGGGCCAGCCTGCACTATCGGCAAAAGCAATAGAAACTACAGGGTTGTTAAGATTGTCAAACAGGTTTACCACATCGCCACTGTTGCCCAAACCAAAGGTGAACGAGCCTATAACATTAGTTACACCCGGGTTTTTTTGTTGAAACAAAGCCAACGTTTGTGCCAGCACCAAATAGCCATTGGCAGGTATAACCGTACCGTTTGGAATAGTATACGAGTTGCCAACATTATCGTCTTTAAACTGCCAGTTGCCAACGCTTACAGGCGCGCTTGTGGTGTTGTGCAGCTCCACCCAATCGTCGCCATCTAAACTGTTATCACTATGATAATTTATCTCGCTTACCACAACGCTGCCTGCTAATACAGATTGGCACTGCGGCTGGCCTATGGGCACGCCTATGGTAGCTATATTATCATCAATCCAAGTTAACCTGTTGGTAAGCCAATCTTTAAAATAATTTACCTCCTCGGCATAGGTTTGGCCTACATAGGCATTGGGCCAAACGTATTGCCCTAATATGGGCCATATTTGGTAGTTGCGCTGTTGGGGCGCATCCAGCATAAGTGCCAGCGAGTCAATATCGTCCATTAAAACAGTGGTATTGAGAACGGTTTGGCGCAACTCTTCCCAGCGGCAGTTTAGCTGCTTTACGTAGTTACTATCCTGCTGTAACCTGTGCCACCAAAAAGGGATAACTGATTGGTCGCAGGGAAAATCTAACGCCCAGCCGGTATAGGTGTCGCCATCGCAATAATCGGCATTGCCAAGGGTAATGTTAAAGTCCCACACGGGGCCTGCGTATAGTTTACCTCCACGGCTTTCGGCCTGCTTGTGCAGGTAGGTGCTTAGGCGGTAGCCATCAACATTTTTGGTTATTTCGTTTATGATAAAAAAGTCGACAAACGAGCGTACATCAATAAAATTGCGGTATCCGTTTATGGGGTTGTTGTAGTTAGAGCTGTTTAGGTTTAGCTCAAAATTGTCTATATACGTTTGTAAATACAGCTCTTGCGCCGGGGTAATCTCATTGGGCTTTGGGTAATGGTATTGGTAG
The DNA here is from genome assembly GCA_031412115.1 of Flavobacteriales bacterium. Lineage (GTDB taxonomy): Bacteria > Bacteroidota > Bacteroidia > CAMBQF01 > CAMBQF01 > CAMBQF01. The sequence continues at coordinate 781 of JANOCJ010000215.1, read as the reverse complement.
TAAATGCTTTTGTTTTGGCCTTGAAAATCGGTAATGGGCGATGACCAGCCTTGGCCGCCGCTGCCGGTAAATTTATCTACCTTAAAAATATAGCCGCCGCTTAATGAGTCGCCGCTGTTATCGCTAGCATCCATCATGGGGATATCCACACGGTCGTTGTCCCATTTTATTTTCTCCAACAAAATATACACCCCTTGGTATTGCCCATCTATAACCAGTTCGGCATAGCGGGTGCGGGTGGCGTATTGCCCCATAGTATGCGCGGTGTTGTAGGTAATAAATTCGCGCATCATGGTTTTGTCGGTATAGGGGGCATTTAGTATCCAGTCGTTCTCTTCGGGCATGCCCAAAAGCGATACGTTGCGCTCGGTTGTATCTGCGTTTAAGGTTGATATGCCAAATTGCTTTTTAGGAAAACCTTGTGTTGACGAGCCACGGTACTCTATGCTAATCTTTCCGCTGTAGTTGTTAAAGGTGTCGGTAAGGTAGTTTAGCAGGCCAGGGCCGTTGTCAATTATGCCCATGTCAATCATCACCCGCGGGTCGTCAACAATGGCGTTGCCGTTGGTAGTAAGCACTATAATGGGCAGGGTTGATGATGCAAACCCAAACGGGGCGACAAACCACGATGGTGTAGGGCCGTAGTTAGTAGAATTATCGGTAATACCAAAGGATAGCCACGGCAGGGCCGACATGTCGCTACTGTTGGTAGTGCTGTTGTGTATTTGTATAGCCAGCAGGTTTTGCCCCGGTACCAAACAGGTGGTAAGTAATGATTTTG
>JANOCJ010000214.1:0-5802 GCA_031412115.1 Flavobacteriales bacterium | reverse complement strand
AGCCCTTGCCCTTTCTGATATTCCTTTTAAAGGCCCTATCTCTGAAATTCGCGTTTGCCGTATTAACGGCCAGTTGATGTTAAACCCAACTATAGAGCAAATTGAGCAGGCTGATATTGATATGATGGTTGCCGCTACAATGGAAAACGTAGTGATGATTGAAGGCGAAATGAAAGAAGTTGCTGAAGCTGATATGATGTCGGCTATTGCCTTTGGACACGATGCTATCAAACGTCAATTGGAAGCCGTTAACGCTTTGGTTGAAAAAGCAGGTGGCAAAAAAGCTACCCGCGTTTACAACCACGAAACTAACGACGAAGAACTTCGCGCAGCTGTTAAAACAGCTACTTACGATAAAGTGTATGCTGTAGCTAAAGCCGGCAACCCTAAGAAAGACGAGCGTAAAGTTGCTTTTAAAGCGGTGTTGGATGAGTATAAAGCTACTTTTACCGAAGAAGAATTGGCGGTTAAACTACCGTTGATTAAAAAATACTACCACGATGTTGAATGGCAAGCCGTTCGCGACGTGGTATTGAATGAGCGCATCCGCTTAGACGGCCGTAAAACAGACGAAATTCGTAACATTTGGAGCGAGGTTAACTACCTTCCCGGTGCCCACGGTTCGGCTATCTTTACCCGTGGCGATACACAATCGCTTACCACGGTTACCCTTGGTACCAAAATGGATGAGCAAATGATTGATGGCGCCATTATTAAAGGCACATCTAAATTCTTATTGCATTACAACTTCCCTGCATACTCAACCGGCGAAGCCCGCATGAACCGCGGCACCAGCCGTCGTGAGGTAGGCCATGGCAACTTAGCGTTACGTGCTTTGAAAAACATGATTCCTGCAGCACCGGAAAATCCTTATACTATCCGTATCGTTTCTGATATTTTAGAGTCGAACGGTTCATCGTCAATGGCTACGGTTTGCGCCGGTACATTGGCTTTGATGGATGCTGGCGTTAAAATTAAACGTCCGGTATCGGGTATTGCAATGGGCTTAATTACTGATGGTACCGGCAAATTTGCTGTACTATCTGATATTTTGGGCGATGAAGACCACTTAGGCGATATGGACTTTAAGGTAACAGGTACTGAAAACGGTATTACTGCTTGCCAAATGGACATTAAAGTTGATGGTTTAACGTCTGAAATTATGACCCAGGCCCTTGACCAGGCCCGTGCAGGCCGTCTTCATATTCTTGGCGAAATTGCTAAGACAATGACAACGCCTAACGAAGATTACAAAGAACACGCACCACGTATTGTTGAAATACGTATCCCTCGCGAATACATTGGCGCCGTTATTGGTTCTGGTGGCAAGGTTATACAAGAAATGCAACGCGAAACCAACACAGTTATTACAATTGAAGAGGTTGAGCAAGAAGGTGTAATTCAAATTTCATCGGCTAACCGTGCAGATATTGATAAGGTATTAGCTAAAATTAAAGGCATTATTACCGAGCCTGAGATTGGCGAAATCTATACCGGCAAAATCAAAACAATACAGCCGTTTGGAGCGTTTATAGAGATACTACCTGGCAAAGACGGGTTGTTACACATTTCTGAAATAGATTGGAAACGCGTTGAAAATGTAGAAGATGTCTACAAAGAAGGCGACGAAGTAACCGTAAAACTTATTGGTGTTGACCCTAAAAATGGCAAGATGAAATTGTCTCGAAGGGCATTACTTGAAAAGCCTGAAGGTTATGTAGAACCGGCTCCGCGCGAAGACCGCCCTGACCGTGACCGTGGCCCACGCCGCGATTTTGGTGGACGCGATAACCGTGGCCCGCGCCGCAACTAATAGGTAATATAAACTCTTTAGAATAGAGAGTTTGCCCTTTGAAGTGTGAAACAAATTAGTTAGAATTACCGTTTAAAATCGTTTTGCAGCAGGTTTTTGCCTATGAGACAGTTAAAAATTACCAAACAAGTTACTAATCGCGAAACCGCGTCTCTTGATAAGTATTTACAAGAGATTGGCAAGGTTGAGCTTATTACCGCCGAAGAGGAGGTTGAATTGGCACGTCGTATCCGTCAGGGCGACCAAGCAGCGCTTGAAAAGTTGACCAAAGCCAACCTTCGTTTCGTAGTATCAGTTTCTAAACAATACCAAAACCAAGGCTTAAGCCTTCCCGACTTAATTAACGAGGGCAACTTAGGTTTGATTAAGGCAGCACAGCGCTTTGATGAAACGCGTGGTTTTAAATTTATATCATACGCCGTATGGTGGATTCGTCAATCTATCCTTCAAGCGTTGGCCGAGCAGTCTCGTATTGTTCGTTTGCCGCTGAACAAGATTGGTTCTATCAACAAAATCAATAAAGCATTCTCTAAACTAGAGCAGGAATATGAGCGCGAGCCAACTGCTGAAGAGATTGCCCAGATTTTGGAGATGACCGAGAACGACGTTAAAGAGTCGATTAAAAACTCGGGCCGCCACATATCAATGGATGCGCCATTAGTGCAAGGCGAAGAGAGCAACATGTACGATGTACTACGTAGCTCTGACAGCCCAAGCCCTGAGAGTGGTTTGATTAACGATTCACTTCGTCGCGAAATTGAGCGTGCCTTATCTACGCTTACCCCACGCGAGGCTGACGTTATTAAGCTTTACTTTGGCCTTAACGGCGAGCATGCTATGACACTGGAAGAGATTGGTGAGAAATTTGATTTGACCCGCGAGCGCGTGCGTCAGATTAAAGAGAAAGCCATTCGCCGCCTGAAACATACATCGCGCAGCAAAATTCTTAAAACATATTTGGGATAAACGTTTACGTAAACTCCCGTCAATATTGAAAATGCCATTCTTAACAGAGTGGCTTTTTTGTTATGTGTAAACTCCTTGTTTGGAAGATTTAGCCCAATAAGTGACTTAAAAGGGCATTTGAGGCCTAAACTTTACTGAATAGCGGAATAAATACAACGCCTTATTAATGCTAAGTTATATCCTCAAATCGCATTTTAGTGTTTAAAAGCATGCATTTTTCGTGTAAAAACGCGTAAAAAGCGCTTAAAAAATGAATAAAAACTGATTTTTTACGACTTTTTTTGAATGTTTTTGAAGTATTGTAAAAAATGAGGGTTCTTACAAAAAGTTTGGAGAGTACCGTTAATTTAAAAACCGCGATTTAATTTCCGGTGTTGGCATCATACAACTCTCCTGGCGGCCAAACATGCGGTAGCGGTTGTTGGCTATTAATTTATATACAACGTTGCGTATAAATGCCGGAATAATGATTAAGCCATAAAATAACTGCCAGCCACCACCCAAGTGTTTTGCAATGCGCAGTGCCGCTGTTGATTTTTGATAGGCCTTGCCATTATCAATTAGTACAAACGATTCAAAATCATCTTTGGGAAGATTGTATTGCTCAAGCAATGCCTGGCCGGTAGTGCCCTGTAATGGGGCAAAAAGAAACTTACCTGTAGGGTCGCGCTTAATGATGAATTTAACCACCCCATTGCAAAGGTTGCAAACGCCATCAAACAATACTATGGGCTTATTAGTTTGTTGCATTTTGTGCTGATATAATTTTATACATCCTAATATCTTTATATGCGCCTACCTGTTGCGTTTGGTACCAATGGGTATTTGCAAATTCGTAGTAGTCTGGGTGGCTGATTATCATATAATCGGCCTTATGGATAAAAAAGTCTGGCAAGTGCTTTACCATATTCTTTTTATCGTAAATATCCCAATTGGTATATCCTTTCCGGCGCAGGTAATATAAGCTGCCATTGGGCGTAGCATCAGGAAAACTAAGTATTGTAGCCCCTTGCGGAACACCATAATCTTCCAGTTTGCCCGTAAGTTCAAAAAGGCGCGAATTTATATTGTTTAAAAACCGACGGCTTTCCATTTTTTTATTGGCAAAATTCAAGCTCAATATGGTAAGAACCATTAATGCTAAAGACGGTATAGTTGACCTTTTTAGTACCGGAAAACGATTAAATATAGAGGCTAAAGAGAATAGAACAAGAAAAGCGAATGGTACAAAAATGGGTAACATGTAATAATCATGCGGGCCAAATTGCTTGAAAAACAGCAAGACATAACCTATAGCACCAATCAGTAAAAAGACAAAAATAAACACATTAACGCGGCTCCATTTTTTAATGTTGATCAAGCCCAAAATGGCAATTGCCCAAAACACATGTAGGGATGTGTAATAATAGTAATGGCCATACCAAACAGTTCGTACATTGTCCCATACTAAAGCTATTTCCTTTGGCGTACTTTTCCAGTAAGGCACTACCTGTGTTAAAAATATGTAGCAGCCGTTGGCATTATTATAGTGCTTTACCCATATAATCCAACTAATAATTAACCCGAAAGAAACAAATAGTGGAAGTATATATTTTACGGCATTTTGGTTAAATATTGTAGTTGTATTTATTGTTACCTTAAATAGTTTTTCAAAAACAAGCAAACCTGTAATAGCGAGTAAAAATGCAGCCATGCTAGGCTTAATAAGTACGGATAGCGTTAAAAGTACTATTGCTAAAACAAAAAATTTGTATTGCTTTTTATCGATAAATTGAAAGAAAAAATATGCCCCTATAAGCGTTAAACCTAAGGATGGTGGATCAGGTAAAAAATTGTTTGTATAGAATAATAGGGTAGTGGAGGACAGAAAAAGCAAGGTTAAAAACAAGGCCGTGTAAATATTGCCCAACTGCTTAATGGCTATTTTGAACAAGCAATAAAAGCCCGTAAATACTATGGCAGAATCAACCAGCTTTAAAATATAATCGTGGCGGCCAAAAATATGCCATAAGGCGGCTGTAATGTAGTATAGTATAGGAAATTCACTAGCCGCCCTACCGTTGCCAATATTCATGGCGTAAGTTCCGGGCTCAAAAAAGTTCATGCCGTTTTCGTAGTAGTAAGCAACAAACGAAATGCTATCGGTTTGCCTCCAAAAATGATAGCCCGATGCAGGTTGACCTAATAGATAAAAATAATTAACAGAAAATAGCGCAGCCGTTAGGGCAACTACATACAATAGTAAAGGATAATACTTGTGGGTTTGTATGTTTTGCAGCAAGGCGAACGGGTTATTTTTTTAGCCTGCTTTTTACACCGCTGGCAGCCAGTTTTACTATGCGCAGGTAGTTTGGCTCTAAAACCCCTTTTTCAAAAAAGCCACGCTCTTTAATCATAGCATGCATGGTGCGTAAATTATAGGGTGGCACCGTCATTAACATGTGGTGCTCGGCATGGTAGTTTACATGGTGTGGGGCAAACAACATACGCTCAATAAAATTAGCATACGTGGTGCGAGAATTAGTATGGTTATCCAACTGGTTGGGCACTACACTATGTTCGGCCATTGAGCGCACACGCAAGCAAAAGTTGTAGGTAGTAAAGTAAGCCCCTACCCATAATAAATATAACCAGGGCGCGCCACATGCCCAAAGTATACCAAGTATTATAAGGTTTGATGCCACTGGCCCCCATAGGTTTTTAAAGCCTGTTTTAACCACATCAACTACCGTGCGGCTGCTTTGGTCAAGTTTAATAATCATACCGCCTAAATGGTATTGCAAGTAGCCTAAGTGCATGGCCGTTAAGCCATAGTTGGCTTTTATGCCTGTTAAGCCGCTAAGGTCGCGGGTAAATTTGCGGCTAATGCTGCCTTTGGTAGCCGGGTAGCCTTTGGTAAGAGGTAAATCAGGGTCGGCAGCGGTGCCCGTTGTTACGTGGTGTTTTAAATGGTAAGGGCGATAGCGGGTCAAATCGTGAAAAATAGGAAAAGCCCCAAACCAGTTGCCTATAACCTCGTTTTG
>JANOCJ010000213.1:0-3287 GCA_031412115.1 Flavobacteriales bacterium | reverse complement strand
CATCAATGTACAGGTTGTTGCCATTATCAGCCGATGTAAACACAAACTTAATGCGCACATTATTTTGGTTTGAAAAGCCGGTTGAAAGGGTAACCGTTTCGGTACGCCATTGGCTATTATCCGTTGGGGTATAGCTTGTTGCTACGTTGCCGGTTGTAGTAAGAGACGAAGCACTTTTGGTGTAACGCTGTGTCCAGCTTTCGCCACAATCTGAGCTTAGGTAAATTTTTAACGATTCGTTTGCCGAATTGGTAATACGGGCATACGACAGCTTAAATTTAAATACCGGCGATGTTATGCTGTTGAAGTTAAACGATGGGCTTATTAATTCATCAACCCGGGCGGCAATGCCCCCAAAGTTGTTCATTTTAACAGCGCCTGTTTGCGAGTAGCCACCGTTTGCCGAACGTTCCCATTTAAAGCTATTGCTATTATCGGCATTAATTACAATCCACTTATTATCAAAATAGCCTTGGTCTTCAAACGGTTCGGTATAGTTCCAAACGCTTTGCTGGTCGGCAGTAAGGCTGCTTACCAATATATAGCCAACTTTGGTAGTTGTACCGTTGCCGCCGGTGTTGGTTGTTGTTAACGTTACATCGTAACGGCCGGGTGTATTATAAGTTATACTTGGGTTTTGGCTTGTTGATGATGATGGCGAACCGCCGGTAAATTGCCAGTTCCACTGGGTAGGTGTACCATTCCACGATAAGTCGGTAAAATCAATTGAAGTGCCTTCGCAAACAAACAGCTCGCTGCTTTCAAAATCGGCTTTAGGGGCACAGGTATTTGGCGGGTTGTTATTAATGCCCGTAGCAGTACCATTGGAGTTTGTAATAAGGGTTGACCTAAAATTTATGCTAGACAAAACCAAATCGAACACGGCTTTTTGGCCTGCTGAAAACATATTTTGGCAAGTACCACTGCTATAGTCCATGTAGTTCATAAACATTTCGCCATTAGGGTCGGCGCCGCTACAGGTGTTTGTTTTAGGAAAAATAGAGCACCCGGTATTTGCGGTAGTATGTACAGGGGTATCGCCCACACCATCGCTGCCGCAGGTTGCATCGCCCCAAATATGGCGTAAGCCAAGCCAATGGCCCACTTCGTGGGTGGCAGTGCGGCCTTTGCCGGCAGGGTCAATACCGGTAAGGGCAGAACCTATGCTGCCTACCACATCGCTGCGCAATACAACACCATCAGTAGCGGCTGCGCCAAAATAAGGTAACTGGGCATAGCCCAATATTACACCGCCCGAACCCATATTATCAATGGTTTTTACCACCCAAATATTTAAATATTTTTGGCGGTTCCAGTAGCTAAGGGCTTTTACGCCACTATCGTCGCTGGCATCATTGGTTAAAGGCGAAATAACACGCACAATACCATCGGTGCAATTGCCTTGCGGGTCAATATTAGCTAAACGAAATTCAATATTAGCATCGGCCGATATACCTTGCCAAACCGATGGGGTATTGGCGGCATCGGCATTTTGACGCCTAAAATCTTCGTTTAATATGCGTATTTGGTCTTCTATCTGTGCTTTCGAAATATTTTCGGTACCGCCTTGGTGTATAATATGAAAAACAACGGGTATAATACGTGCTACTTTTTCAACCGGGGCCTGGGCCGTAGCTGCTGTAGTATAAAAATCGTCGCGTGTTTGCAGCAAAGCCGGGTTTTGTGCGGCTGCTTTTTGAAATACTAAATCGGTACCACAAAGGGCAGGCTGGTTAGCATTTTGAGAGTGGGCGCTAAACATACCCAAGCAGGCCAAAGAGAGTGTGGCCACTAAAAATTTGTTCATATTATACGAGTACTACAGTTAGGTAATTAGCAAATATAGGGAATTTTTCAGTTGCCAATTCCTAGTTCCTAGTTCCTAGTTGCCAGTTTGCAGTTAACGTTTCTTAGTTTGCTTAAAATAAAAATGGTTGCCTACATAAGCAGACAACCATCTTAACAAATATTATTAAATATTACCGGCTCCCGATGTTTCGGGATGTCAACTGTCAACTAGTTAAAAGCGCTCAAACTGGCTAAAGAAGAAGTTGCCTTCGTTAGCTGCATTTTCGTCACTATCTGAACCGTGAACGGCGTTAGCATCAATGCTTTTTGCATATAGTTGACGAATAGTGCCCGGTTCTGCTTTAGCAGGGTCGGTAGCGCCAATTAGTTTACGAAAATCTTCAACAGCATTTTCTTTTTCTAATATAGCTGCTACTATTGGGCCGCTGCTCATGTAATTAACCAATTCGCCATAAAAAGGGCGTTCGCTATGTACGGCATAAAATTCGCCGGCTACCTCTTTAGGTAGTTTGGTGTATTTTAAGGCTACAATTTTAAAGCCTGCGCCTGTAATTTTGTCAATAATAGCACCTACGTGGCCGTTTTGAATGGCATCGGGCTTAAGCATGGTAAATGTACGGTCTGTTCTCATTACTGTTGTTTTACAAAGAAGCCCCTGTTCGGGGCTCTTTATTTTTCTTTTGTTAGTTGTCCGACTAGGGCTCGAACCTAGACTCTTCTGGACCAAAACCAGACGTGTTGCCAGTTACACCATCGGACAATTGCGGGTGCAAAAATAAAACTTTTTTGATACCGAAAACAATGTCTCTATAAAAAAATCAGAAATTATTATTCAAGCAGTAACCTCAACTGCTCTATAGCCCTTTGATTTTCGGTATGTTGCATGGCATTTCGTATACGTTCTTTTTCTAGCGAGGTAAGGTGCAAACTGAGGGAAACACGGTCGGTTTTCACATCACTCAGCTCCAAATTTATCACATCAATGGGCATATTTGCCCATTCAGACGAGTAGCTAAGCAACTCATCCAGGGTATAATCCTGTGTTTTAAAAATATTGGTATATACATTGCCCACAGGGCTAGCCAAAGTTTCAAACAAGCTTTGCTTAATAGGCACCGCACGTCCGTTCTCGGCTTTCGTTTCGCGCGTTTGTATAATAATAACACCCGATGTGTTGGCGCGTATCCAATCTTTAAAGGTATAGATGTAGCGCAAAGCCGTTTTCAAACCATAATTATCGCGCAAGCCTGCATCCATAATTCGTATTTCGGGCTCAGATGGTAATGATACCGACGGCAATATATAGGGAAATGAACCTGACATGCGCAGGGCCGATGTAAAGCGCAAATCAGTAGCTCCTTGCTTTTGAAACAATCGCAAAAACTCTACATCTTCGGCAATGTTATCATTATGCACTGAACTGTGCGATGAATTATCCGTCATGTACGACATGTACTGCGACGCTATAAGCAGCCTGC
>JANOCJ010000212.1:0-8433 GCA_031412115.1 Flavobacteriales bacterium | reverse complement strand
CCGTTTATTATCGTGGTTTATTGGTGGGTTGAATTTTCAGATAGAGCACCATTTATTTACCCGTGTATGCCATGTGCATTACCGTAAACTGGCCCCTATTGTGCAGCAAACAGCGCAGGAATTTAATATCCCGTACCATGTGCAGCCAACATTCCGCCGCGCCCTGTGGGAGCATGCCAAAATGCTTAAAAAGCTGGGTAGCCAAAAATCGCTTTAATTAGCAATTCCTTAGTGTGATATGCTTTGCTGCTGTGTATTATATATGCATTGGCAAAATACATTATGCATTCTGAATTTTGCATTAAAATTCGCCCCTTTTTTCCTACCTTTGCAGTCCTAAAACAACCCCCTTTTATATAATGGAAAGCAATACTGCAACTTTGGCAACCGAACTAGGCAATTACGAAACACAGCTTAACGGTTGGATTGAACAGGAAAAATCGGCCGTACAGGTAATCAACAACGTTAGCCACCTGTGGTTAGACAAATCTGTCGAGTTGGTAATTTTCCGTAATCAACTGGTAAACCGCAGCGTTAGCGAGGTTTTAGGATTAATAGACTATGCCCGCACCTTTGTAGGCAGGCCTATTACTATTGATGATGTATTAGCCCTATCGGGCGAGTTATTGAAAACCGATATCTGCCCATCGCGTATTGATATTGGCCGCTTAGCTGCCGAATGGACAACCGAAAAAGCAGCTTTTGCTACTGTAACGGAGTTTTTAAGCAATAAATTAGGTGGTTTTACTGCCGCTAACGGCGCACAGCTTACCCCTAAAGATGTTATTCTTTACGGTTTTGGCCGTATTGGCCGCTTAGCTGCCCGCGAGCTTATTACACAGGCCGGCAAAGGCGAGCAATTGCGTTTACGCGCCATTGTTACCCGCAGCCTTAGCAAAGACGATATTGAAAAACGCGCCGATTTGTTGCGCAACGATTCTATACATGGCCCGTTTCCCGGTACTATTACTGCCGATATTGAGAATGATGCCCTTATTATTAACGGCCATACCGTTAAATTAATTGCTGCTAAAACACCCGATACGGTTGATTATGAAGCCTACGGCATTACCAATGCCTTGGTAATTGACAACACCGGCGTTTACCGCGACCGCGAAGGGTTGGGCTTACACCTAAAATCGAAAGGCGTAGCGCAGGTATTATTAACTGCCCCCGGCAAAGGCGATGTGCCTAACATTGTACATGGGGTAAACCACCTAAACCACGAGCCTGATAGCGATACTATCTTCTCTGCAGCATCGTGTACCACCAATGCAATTATTCCGGTATTGAAAGTTGTTGAAGAGAGCGTAGGCATTGATAATGGCCACTTAGAAACCATCCACTCGTACACCAACGACCAAAACCTGTTGGATAACTACCACGCAAAATACCGCCGTGGCCGTTCAGCAGCCCTTAACATGGTTATTACCGAAACCGGTGCCGACAGTGCCATTAAAAAAGTATTGCCGGTACTTTCGGGTAAGCTTACTGCCAACTCGGTGCGCGTACCAACCCCCGATGTATCGTTGGTTATTTTAAGCCTTAACTTAAAAAGCAAAACCAGCAAAGACGAACTAAACGCTATACTTAAAAAAGCAGCGTTGGAGGGCGAATTGGTGGAGCAAATACAATACTCTATCTCAAACGAATTGGTATCGAGCGACCTGATTGGCAACCCTTGCGCCTCTATTGTTGATAGCCCTGCTACCATCGTATCAGCCGACGGAAAACGCGCCGTATTGTACATTTGGTATGATAACGAGTATGGCTACACCCGCCAGGTAATGCGCCTTAGCAAATACCTAAGCAAAGTGGTAAGGATGACTTACTATTAGTAGAAATAATATTTTAAAGAAAAGCCCCCGAAGAAATTCGGGGGCTTTTTTATTACATTCATAAAACATATCAATCAATTAATACCGTTTGCGGGATAATGAATACCAAACGCATTGAAATTCAATTTTCAGAGAGTAATTTTAGCTAATAGAAAATAGTAAACCATGAAAAAACTTATACCGATCATTGCTATCTGGAGCATAATTATCACAGCCAATGCACAAAATGCCCCTGTTGTGTTGTGTTCGCAACCACATGAGGTGGATAGTAGTTTTTCTGTTGTGCCTTTTGTGGGCGGCACCGCCCCTGATTACCGAATGGATGACGGTTGTTACCAAGTGTCCCTACCCTTTAACTTTTGTTTTTATGGCACCATTTATACCTCGGTTTACATTAATATTAATGGCACTATTTTATTGGGGAATGACGACCTATACCCATCCGCTAATTTTCCTAACAATTTTAATAAAGAAATTTGCGCCTTTTTGGGTGATGTAGATACCCGTGGCGCTCTCTCGGGCCTTGTATATTATAAGCTTACTCCAACTGCTTTATATGTGCGATGGAATAAGGTGGCGTATTTTAGCCAAGACGATAAGTTGAATGACTTTGAACTTATTATCACCAATGGGAATGATGCTGTTTTACCGGCAAATCATAACATCGGTTTTTTATACGGAAATATGGAATGGGCTATAGGTGCTACTACTTCTGATAATAATTATGGTTTTTATGGCTATTGGCCAGCACAGGTAGCTTTAAATAAAGGCGATGGCGTTGCTTACCAATTGATAGGTAAATTTAATAATCCAACAGGTAATTATGACGGGCCATTGTTAACTAATGACGGTATTCAATGGCTTGATAATAAGGCAATTTATTGGAATGGATGCAGTAACCAGCCAACACCATTAATCAATTCACTATATCCTTGCGATACTGTAACAATTTGTATTGGAGATACAACGCAGTTTGACTTTTATGTAGAAACCGGAGGGCAAAGTGTTACAGCTACAGTTAATCCTACAAACATAAATGTGATTACTATAGTATCGGATAACAATAACCCCCAAAAAATAACCACGCAAATAACTGATAATGGAGTTGAAGGATATACTACACTTAATTACAGCCTAACAAACTCTTCAGGCACTTCTAACCATAGTGTAGCAGTAAAAGCAGTAAACAACGCCTCTCCTACTATAACAATAGCAGGCAATGCGTTTTATTGCGGCAATACCACAATACTGGCTGTGCCCGATAGTTTTTACAGCTATTATTGGTCGCCACCGGGTTATTTAATGCCCGATACAATAGTTACTGACAGCGTGGGCGAGTATTTTGTTATTGTAACAGATAGCAATGGCTGCAAAACAAAAAGCCAGTCAATAATGGTAACAAATGCCCCGTCTCTTGTAGATAGTATAATTCAGCCTTGGGCAATTTGCGAAGGCGAAAGTGCTGTGGTAACCATTGTTTCAACGGCCGATAGTATTTATTGGCAAGATACTACACTGTCAGGATTTGAAATACATTTTGTAGGTGGTGAGCAATTTTACAATGCGGTGCTATATAACTTACAAACCGGATGTGTAGAGGAATTTACATATGATGTACCATTGGCTTTTTGCGATGGTATTAATGAAAACACATTGGCCAATACGATTAAACTTTACCCCAACCCGGCAACTGATAATTTAGTTTGGAATGCTACCGGAAATGTGAGTAATGGCGCAATACAAATATTTAATGCTATGGGGCAAATGGTATTTTCTAAAAGCACTGCAGGTGCAACCGAAATAATTTCTGTAACAGGCTTGGCTGAAGGGATTTATTACCTTAAAACCATTTTAAAAGAGGGGGTAATTACAAAGGCGTTTGTGAAAATTGCCGAGTAATTGGCATTTAAAAAGCTGAATGGAAAGATTTTTTTTGCCGATTAATTGCCAAAACTGTTATTTGGTGTAATAATCTCAATTTCATATTTTTACGAAATATTGCCAAGCTAACACCATGATAAAAAATATACTCGCTGCCTTTTTGTTATGTATTGCCCTTGCAGGCTTTGCCCAAAATACCATTACAGTAAACAGCCCTGCCGAATATGATGAGTTAAAACAGAAAGGCCTGTTAAAAGAAGACGATAGGGTTATTTTTGCCTATCAAACTACAGAAAAACAACAGCCGGTTATAAGCCCTGAAAATTCGGTGCAGGCATATGGTTCTTGCCAGCAATTGGTACCCATTGATACAAGCTTTCAGGTAGTGCCTTTTAATTCGGGCGTAGCACCTGATTATAGGAATGATGACGGTTCTAAATCAATAGCCCTTCCGTTTGATTTTTGCTTTTATGGCATAGCCTACGATTCTGTTTATATAAATAACAATGGCAATATATCGTTAGGGGCTTCTTACGGAACATTTAGTTCTTCATCTTTTCCGTCTTCGCAATATTATATGATTGCCCCCTTTTGGGCCGATGCTGACACTCGAAACCTGCTATCGGGTTTGGTATATTATAAACTTACACCAACGGCATTAATAGTGCGTTGGAATGAGATAGGTTACTATTCATTTATGGCTGATAAAACAAATGATTTTCAGTTGATAATTACCGATGGTAACAACCCTATTTTGCCCGGGGGAAATAATATAGGGTTTGCTTATGGCGATATGCAATGGACAACCGGCAGCGCATCGGGCGGCAATAATGGTTTTGGTGGAACACCTGCTACAGTGGGTATTAATAAAGGCAATGGTGTTGATTTTGTACAGATTGGCAGGTTTAGCCTTCCCAGCGCTGTGTATGATGGCCCGGCACTGTCTAACGATGGAATTAATTGGTTAGATGGCAAATCATTCTTTTTTGATGGCTGCGCAGGCAATGTCTCGTCCAGCCCCGTTATATCTTATTCTACAATATGCGATACGGTTACTTTATGCCAAAATGATTCTGTTTATTTTTTGTTTAATGTTACTCCTCAACAATCTAATATTGTTGTAACAGATACATCTCAAAATGTAAATGTATCGGGTATTAATGTAACACAAGGTAGCCCAACTATTGTAACCGGCTGGTTAAGTGCAGCAACAGGTCCGGGTGTATACCCGGTTACCTTAAATGTTATTAATACTATCGCTTTTCCACCCGATACAACCTTCTATACCATTTTTGTAAAGGTTCAAAATTTTGTTGTGCCGCCGCTTGTTATTAATGGCAACACGGCTATTTGCCCATCAGGCTTTGATACATTAATTGCTACACCTGGTTTTGACAGCTACTATTGGACCCCCGGCGGCAGCATTAACGACACCATTGTTATTACCACCCAAGGTACCTATAGCGTAACTGTATCAGATAGTGGTTGTGTTAAAAGCAGCACTATAGCTATAGGGCAATCGTTAATCGACTTGCAGGTTACAGGCAATACAGAATTTTGCCTTGGAGAAAGCACTACCCTAATAGCCACGGGGGCTGATACCTATTACTGGAGCTATCAAAATTTTATTGGCGATACATTAACTTTTAGCCCTACCAATATTGCATTGTACAGTATAATAGGAACCGATACTGCCAACAATTGCACTAAACAGCTCAACTTTTTAATAACGGTAAATATTTGCGATTGGGTAGCGGAGCAACTAAGCAATAGCGCTATCAATATTTACCCCAATCCTGCTACCAATAATGTAGTCTGGAATGCTAGTGGTAACGTTGGCAATGGCACAATACAAATATTTAACGCTATGGGGCAAATGGTGTTTTATAAAAATATAACGGGCGTTACCGAAACTATTGCTATTAGCCACTTGGCACAAGGAACCTATTACCTTAAAACCATTTTAAAAGATGGTATTAAAGTGAGCCCCTTTGTAAAAATTGCTAACTAATTAGTACAATAATTTTAATAAAAAAGCCCCGACAGAAACGCCGGGGCTTTTTTATTTGGCCTCACCCCGTCTTCGCCTTTGGCGAATCCACCCCTCTCCATACAATGGAGAGGGGAACGTCCCGTAGGGACAAGGGGAGAGGTTGTTAAAAATCACCATAATACACCTGAAAACAAGGCAAGCCCAGTTCATTGCGCCACATATCAACCACTTGGTTGCGGTCGTCTAATACAAACTCAATAAAGTATTTTCCTGCAATGTGCCGGTCGTATAATTCGCGTTTGATGATGGCATCCTTGCGGCTATCATCCGCCTGGCGCATAATAAGCATGTCGTAAGGTATTTTATGCGTAGCTAACCAATTCGTAGTTTGCACGTGGGCTATGTCTTTGCGGCCAGATAGTAAAATGATTTTATAATTTAATTTGGCATAATTTATCAGCGTATTAGCTACCGGTACATTCAAGTCATCTTTCTCGCAAAGCAACTCCTCAAAAGGCCCGCGTTTACTAAGTATAGCCAGCGTTCCGTCAAGGTCGCACATAATGGCTTTGGGTAGCAATGCGTCCTGTTCCAAATACTTCAGTTCAGGCTTATAAAACTGGCGGTGCATTTGCTTTATCACCTTTTCGCCAACAGGTTTTTCGCGCTTGCTATCGCGTAGCAACGATTCTTCCAACGGAGTGTCCATCTCTACAATTTCTACCGTTACACTATCGTTATGCTGCTTGTTAAATTCATGCACCAGTTGCTTTACCCGCGTTTCATTTTTTTCAGATAAGTTGGTATCATCAACAATAACGTGCTTGCCTTCTTCCAGCGCCTTTATAATCAGCATATCGCACACCTTTTTAATGAACTTTTCATTGCCATCGTTGGTATTTCCATTGTCAAACATGGCGCGCAAATCATCGCGGTTTATGCGTTTGTAAGCGCCGGGGTTATCGGCTATTAATTGCTTGGCGTATGTGCTTTTTCCGCTACCGGGCAAGCCGCGCATCATTAGTACTTTTTTCATTCTTCAATATTTGAAAACGGCTTTGAAAATATGGGGCGCAGCATCTTCCAAATAGTGGGTGCGTAGTTGCGGTTATCCAGCATATTAAACAAAACCGATGGGTGTGTGCATTGCATAAAATACAATGCGGTTTCTTTACGGGTTGCTAAAATTTTATACTCTGCCTTGGCAGTGTTTTCAATGGCTGCATAAGCAGCTAAAAGTTCGGCATTGGTTTTCTTTACCCAGTCGTAAAACTCATCGGGCACGCGCTCTATCAACTCGTCTAGCGATTGTCCTTCTTTCAAATATTCCCAAATAGAGATGTTTGAAACCTGCGTAATAATGCGATGAATGCGCACATATTCGGCAAACTTTACCTTGTAGCGCAAGCCACTTGCAAAGCGTATTACAAAGCCTTCTTTATTGTCTTCTTCTAACGAGGAAAGAGCGTTAATATCATTAATTCCGTCAAATCGTTTTACTACCGGAAAACCCCAATCCATATTGACTATATCGTTGCCTGTTTGGTTATCTATTACTGATAATAATACCAAATCTTCCATAGCGCCATAATCAAGCACTATGCGGTTTTCCGGGTAGATAATCTCAAACAGGTAAGTATTGTTACGGTCTAATCCGGCTAATAAATGGGCATATTTTGTATTGAGTATTTCGTTGGCTTTAACCGATTGCGGGCTGGTAAACGAGCCGCGTGTAGCAATATAGGCTACATCGTTATGCCAATATAAAATACCCAACGAGCCATCCATTTTTTCATACACCTCAAATGTTTCGTTAGGAATATGCTGGTTTTCATGTTCGCCTAAATTGAAAAATTTTTTAAATGGGCGGGCCACCACATTCAGGTTTTCATCTAATATTAAGCCGCGGCAATGCAGGGTAATGTTGTTCCACACCCTGTCGTACTGCGCTTTTTGCGAGTAGTTGTAAATACGCAAGCCTGCATGTGGGTGTGTTTGCACCACTACATAACCGGCTTCTATCATTTCGTTTAGGGCGTTTGGCTCAAACATGGTTTCAAAATTAAGTTATTTATTACTGTTCCACGGGTTGGACTCGAACCAACATCTCCGGATTTTCAGTCCGCTGCATTGACCATCTTTGCTACCATGGAATATTGTTGGCCCGCCGCGATTCGAACGCGGGACTCCCGCATTAAAAGTGCGGTGCTCTAACCAGCTGAGCTACGAGCCAATAATGAGTTGCCGGAAAAGGATTTGAACCTCTACACGCAGGCCCAAAACCTGCTGTCCTACCGTTAGACGATCCGGCACGGTAAAATGGGCAAAAAACAAACAGAGACATTGCGCTCTAACCACTGAGCTACAAGGCATTGCTGCCAAGGAGGGATTCGAACCCCCGACCACACGATTAACAGTCGAAGTAACCCTGTTTTACGGCACCATTTTTTCTTTTAGTTGGTAGTTGGCGGTTCGCAGTTGGCAGCAAATTTTACTGTCAACTATCAACTGCGAACTGTCAACTGATAATAAACCGGTTTAAGGGCTATAGTCAACAAAAGTCTTTACGGGTTTCGAACCCGCAGCCCTAAGGGCATCAATCCAAATGAAGTAGCTATTGTTTACGGCACCTGTTGAATAGCTTGCTTAAAGCAAAAAGCAGAATGAGAAATGGGCCATGTCATGCCGGGATTTGCGCCCGGGAATCGCGAGGCTGATTTC
>JANOCJ010000211.1:0-1954 GCA_031412115.1 Flavobacteriales bacterium | reverse complement strand
CTTTTTTGCGCTTTTTTAGTTGTTTATAATCGAAAATGCACTGTTTTTAACGCAAAAAAACATGCAAAACACGCTTTTTAGTGCGAATAGGGGCTATACTTTATGCTATTTTAGGGAAAATAGTAGGCTACAATTTGGGTAAACTTAGGGCTAAAAAACTACAGCGAGCAGAGCAAAACTTTCCAGGCTTCTTCAACCTTGTTTTCATCCAACAAATGCTTGGCTACGGTATGCAAATGAATGGCTAAACCCTCTTTGCTGTCTTTATAATCTTCGTACAGGTCAAGTATTGCGCCCTGTTTGTAATGTTCTACCTCGGTTGCAGAGGGTAGCAGCTCTATATTGCCCAACTGGCCTAGGTTGTTGCCGGTAAGTACCGTGCTAAGCCTTATAGGTTCAGGTATTTGGTCAACACCTATGCCCAGTTTTGTATTAGGTTTCTCTACCTCAAACAAGGCATTGCCGCTGGCGCGGGCATATAAATTACCACCCATACGGGCTACTAAATCAATTTTGTTGGCGTCTATACGACCCTCACTATCAAGCACTTCGTCGTTAATGTGCATCATTACCACATGGCAAATTATTAAGTTGCCTGCGCCACCTTCGGTGCCGGTTTCAATAATATCAACCACTTTGCACTCAAACTGCACCGGCGATTCCTTTACCCTAAAGGGTTTCACCAGTTCAGATGCCTGCATGGTAAGGCCCGCTTTGGTAAACTCGTTAGTGCCTTCGGGGTACTCTACACTTGATAGGGAAGCCTGCTGTACTATATTGTAATTCACCACGTTAATAACAACCTCGCGTGTTTTTTTAATGTTCTCAAACGTGTGTTTGGTGGTATTATCGCGCCCACGGCGGGCCGGTGAAAATACCAGCACAGCGGGGTTGCTGCCAAAACAGTTAAAAAAGCTAAATGGCGATAGGTTTGGCCGCCCCTGCTCATCTACCGTACTGGCAAACGCAATGGGGCGGGGCGCTACAGCTCCCAGTAAGTATGAATGAAATTTTGCGTTGGGCAGTTGGCCCGGAATTATTTTCATGCCGTTATACGGTCATTATTTCTTTGTCTTTTGCCTCTAAGTGCTTGTCTACCTTTACTATAAACTCATCAGTAAGGGTTTGTATTTTAGTTTCGGCGCTTTTAGCAGCATCTTCAGGTAAACCGTCTTTTTGAAGCTTTTTAACGGCCTCATTTGCATCGCGGCGAATGTTACGTATGGTAACACGGGCGTGCTCTGCCTCGGCTTTCGACTGTTTTACTAGGTCTTTACGGCGGTCTTCAGTAAGAGGTGGAATGTTGATGCGTATGGTAATACCATCATTAGTTGGGTTATAGCCCAGGTTAGCTAATGATATGGCCTTTTCAATAGGCGTAATCATGCTTTTTTCCCATGGCTGAATTTGCAGTGTACGTGCATCAGGTGCGCTTACGTTAGCTATTTGGCCCAGTGGGGTAGGCGTGCCGTAGTAGTCGGCGTATATATTTTCCAGCATTAGCGGGTTAGCGCGGCCTGCACGTATTTTTTGTAATTCGGCTTCTAAGTGGCTAACGGCCTTTTCCATTTGGTCTTTAGCGCTATCTATTACTTGTTTTTCCATGGTGGTGATAATGAGGTGCAATTTTAGTGAAAATTTAAATAAGGCGAAAGGCTTATTGCTGCATGGGCTAAAGTTTTTAGTATCATTACCAAATATCTACCCAAATATGTTTACCCGGTTTACTAATTTTTTTGCCCGTTATGCCACAGGCCGCAATGTGCTGATTGCCGCGGGTTTCTATCTGTTTCTTAGCATAGTCTTTAGGCTATTGTGGGCTAAAGATGCCAATGGCGATGCTGTTGTTATGCTCGATACCTGCTTTGGCTATACTCCTGACTATGTGTATACTACCATTGATACGTATGGAGATGAAGGCCGCGCGAAAATGCTTTTCTTAAACCGGGTGATA
>JANOCJ010000210.1:0-26081 GCA_031412115.1 Flavobacteriales bacterium | reverse complement strand
CTATTGTCAACATATATAGGCCTTGTAAGGCCCATACCTTGCCAGGTTTCCAGTGTGTCGTTATAGTACTTATACGTATATCCTTCGGTTACACTGTCGTTAGCCATAACATACCCTTGGGGCACATTTTGGCTTATTGATTTCTCCTTTGTACAAGCAGATAAAACAATTAGTAATGAAAATGATAATAAAGGCAGTATGCGTTTCATATTTCAATATTAAGTAATCTGCAACACAATTCAAAACAAATAATATAAGGATAAATTTCGGGGGTTAAAAATCATTCCTACAGATTTCTGCCAACAAAAATCACTGTTAATATTTATCCCACAAAAATCACTCAAAAAAGTCCGTTTTTTTCTGTTTTTAGCAATTTTTGAGCTGTTTTTGATGCAAAAACAGCATTTTTTACACCATAAAAACACCTTAAAATGCTTTTGAGGACAGATATTTATGCGAATAACGCATAAAAGAGGGCTAAATATAGCGTAGTATTTACCTAAAATTTCTGGTTTTTCGCGGTATATTTTTACAATTAATTCTCCGAATAAAGTGTTGGCCCAAGCAAACCATTTTCGGGTAAAATTGGTGGCGCTATCTTTGTTAAATGCCTCATGCATAAAGCCTGTAGCACCATGTGTAGCCTTTAGCATGGTTAAACACTGCGTTATCTCTGCATCATCGGTGCTGGTAAGCGCGCGCATGGTAATGCTCATGGGCCATATCATATCCATGCCCACGTGTGGGCCGCCAATCCCTTCAGCCACGCGGCCTTTAAAGAAATAGGGGTTATCAGCCCCCAACACAAACTTGCGGGTATATTGGTAGGTAGCGTCATCTATTTTACAACAGCCCAAATACGGCAAAGCCAATAACGACGGCACATTCGCATCGTCCATAAACAAACGGTTGCCAAAACCGTCTACCTCATACGCGTATATATTACCATAATCTTTATGCAGCCCAACCGCGTATGTTGCTACAGCCGTCTGCACTTCATCAGCAAGGCTGGTACATCGCGAAGCAAATTCTTTGTCTAATAAAACATCCTGATAAATTTCGGCCACTTGGCGCAAAGCCGCTACAGCAAAGAGGTTTGAGGGGATAAGGAAGGGATAAATGCAGGCATCATCGCTGGGGCGAAACATAGAATGTATCAAACCCACCTTCTTTGTTGGGTTTCCGTAGCCTGATAGGGGCAATGTATCGGTTGCTGTTTCTGTTATGCGCTGGAATTTATAGGGGCCACTATCCGTTTTGCGTTGCTGGTCAATAAAGGTTTTCAGCACACTGCGCATGGCTTTCTGCCAATTGTCGTCAAATACAGAGGCATCGCCCGTTGTTTTCCAGTATCCATGGGCTAAGCGTATGGGGTAACAGAGCGAATCTATCTCCCATTTACGCTCGTGCAAACCCAACTTCATGGTTGTTAAATCGGCAATCCAATGGCTTGGGGTTTTCCCCTTGTTAAAGGCGTTTGCGTAAGGGTCTACATTTATACAGTCCGTTTGCCTACGTATAACGCCCTCTATCATGCGCTTAAGCTTTGCATCGCCTACCGTTAGCGGCAAGTAGGGCCACACCTGCGCACTCGAATCGCGCAACCACATGGCTTTAATATCGCCAGTAATAACAAAGGTGTCGGGCTTGCCATTTACTTCGGCATAGGTTACAGTGGTATCAAGGGTATTGGGGTAGCAGTTCTCAAATAGCCACGCCAGTTCCTCATCAGCAATGGCGGCCTTTACTTCGGTAATTAAATTCTCTACGGCATCGCTTGTAAACCTGCGGTTGGCAAGGGCCGGGCGGTTGCTGGTGTAGCCGTTAAGGTTAAACCCAAAAGCAGTTTTATGCAAGCCCAAAGCCAGCCCTGTTGTAGCAATGGCGGTGGTTTTTATCACATTTCGGCGCGAGTAATTCATGCCCTAAAGTAACTGGTTTTTATTATACCTATTGTAAAAATTAAGCTAGAATTATATCTTGCAAAAAAAACCACTATGAAAACATTTGTGCTATCTATTGTATTGTTATTCACTACTATGCAGGGCTATTCGCAAGCCCTGTACCCTTATGTAAAGGGCGGTAAATGGGGCTTTTGCGATGATAAAAAGACGGTAGTTATACAGCCGGTTTATGATTTTGCCAAGCCATTTGCACACGGGCTTGCTTTTGTACAAAAAGGCAAATTGTGGGGTGCTGTAAACCCCGCCGGAAAACTTGTTATTGCTACAAAATATCAAGACCTCCGCTTTGGTTATAACGCCTTTGTACTTGCCGATAGTATAAGGTACAGCCCTGTTGATGGAAACCTAAAAGCTGCGCGGGTGGCCTTGTTTGATAGTACCGGCAAGCGCATATACAAAGCCCGTTTTAATGAATTGCCTGCCCCCTTTGGTTGGGGCGATGAAGACTTGTACCCCAAAAGCGGCAGCTTTTCTTTTACCGAAAATACTAAATATGGCACTATGGACCATAAGTATAAAATTACCGCACCGGCTACTATAACTGACCAGTACGCGCCCACATATTCTCAAGGGCTAATAGTAGTTAAAGTTGGAGAAAAGTATGGCTATAAAGATAAAAAAGGGGTAATGGTTATTCCCGCTAAATACGATGCAGCCAAAAGCTTTGACAAATATGGGAATACCCAAGTTGAACTGGATGAAAAAGTAGGAGTTATAAATACCAAGGGCGATGTTGTTATTGAGCTTAAATACAAATCGATAAATGAGTACAGTGGTTTTTATACTGTTGAAATTGGCAGTAAAATTGGCCTATACAACCGTTTAGGTAAAGAAATTATACCCTGCTGTACCTTGGGCTACCCTGTTTTTAGTTTTTATCCTGAAAACAACTATCTGGTTTACCGCGAGGATGAAAAAACCAAAAAATATGGTTTTATGGATACTACAGGCACATTTGTTATAGCCCCTCAGTTTGATAAAGCCAATTCATTTATTAATAACAAAGCCTGGGTTAAAAGCGGCGACAAAGAGTTTTTTATTAATACCAAAGGCGAGCGTGTTACTCCCGAATACGAAAAGGTTGATATGAACTGTATGTTTAATGGCTCGGTAATACTTTTTGCCCGTGGCGATGGCTGGGGCATAGCCGATTACGATGGCAAAGAATTGTTTTATCTGCCCGGTTATAAGGTTACTGCTTTTTGCGGTAGATATAATTTTTTCAATGTTGAAAAAGATGGCCTTTACGGTGTTGTAAACCTAAAAGGCGAATGGGTTGTAAAGCCCCAGTTTACCGAAGAGTTGGATGTTGTTGACGGCCTGCTGTTTTTTAACCGTAGCGAACGCACAGGGCCCGAAAACGAGTACGGCGAAAAAACATGGGTTAGGGTAGAAAGCTATTATATACTACCCAACGGTACCATTTTGCGCGACTAAATTCCGCCACCACCGCCGTTATCCTGCATTTCGGTTGGGGCTGCTTTACTGCGTTTGCTTTGCGGTAGGGCTTTGCCGAATTTCCAAGTAAGGCTAAGGTTTACAAAGCGGCTTTCGCGCTTGCGGTAGCCATCTTGTGCAAAGCCTGCGCCCTCGGTTACGTAGGCAAAGCGGCGCTGGTCAAACACGTCGCTAAGCTTGGCTGTTAAGCTAAAGCGGTCGTTCCCAAAGTCGTACTTGGCCGATATATCCATGCTTTGAAAAGGCTTGATATACCCTTGCGTAAACACCCACGGAACGCCAATATTATAGGCAAGTTGAATGTCTAACCCCTTAACCGGTTTAAACGACATCATGCCGCGGCCCATACCGCCGTATCGCCCGGCGCTTAAGCCTTCCTGCAAATTGCTGCCATTGAGTTTAGTATAGAAAATACCGCCGTTTACGTTTATGCGCCACCACTTAGTAGCATCGTAACGCACCGTTAAATCAATGCCGCCGGAGTGTGAGGTGTTTAAATTGTATGATGTAATGCGGCTTACGCCCAAGGTATCAACCGTACGGAAGCGTGTAAATACGCCCGTTGTATAGCGGTAGTAAACCGATGGGGCTATGGTGAATTTTTTGGTTAACACCGTTGCCGAAAGGTCTATTGAGTTAACATACTCGGGCTTTAAATAGGGGTTGCCTACAAATAAACTGTAGGGGTCTGAATAATCGGGAAAGGGGTTCAAATCCCACCCCCGCGGCCGGTTTATGCGGCGGCTGTAGCTTAAGCCAAGCTCTACACCCTCGTTTACTTTATACTTTACAAACGCACTGGGGAACAGGCTAAAGTATTGCCTTTCAAACTTTTGGTTAAGTGTCTTTTGGTCTACCGTATAAAAGGTTTGCTCAGCGCGCAAGCCCGCACTATAACCGAACTTTTTAACCGAACCGGTAAACGTTGCATAGGCCGAATACACTTGGTCGCTATAGGTAAAAGCATTGTTTAGATTGCCATCAGGCACAAAAACATTGGCATCTTCAAAGGCGCGTTTCGAGTAAAAATCGTAATCCATTTGGCGCTGTATGGTCTTTAAACCCGCCTCAATTTTATAACTGTCGCCTATCTTTTGGCTATAATCGGTTTGCCCGGTTACAATCAGGTTTTTGCTCATGTTTTGGGTGCGCTGGTTCATCCAGGGCTGGTTTACATCGTAGTAATCCTGCATCGCATCCAGCGAATCGGTAGGGGCAGAATAGGAAATATAAAAATCGGCAGAGTAGTCAATGCCCGGCTTACGAAAGGTGCGCGCATAGTTTACCGATGCATCATAATTCCAACTTTGGCTGCTGCTTACGTTATCTCGTGTAAAATAATCCAGCGTATCGCCGCCCTCGTTATACCACAAATATTTTATCAGTTGCGGACTTTTATTTTGTCGCCACGAGGGGGTAAAAGCTGCCGACAGGGTATTAAATTTATTCATGTTCCAATCAACCGCAATGCGCCCGGTATGAGACTCAGAGCGTTGAAACCCATCCGAACTTTGGTCAATATAAAAGGTAGTGTCCAGCGTGTTTTTGGTTATGGATTGGCCTGTATTATTAAACCGCTGGTTCATGTAATTGTATGATGCGGCAACGTTTATTTTTTTGCTGCGCACGTTTACATTTACGCCGCCGTTATACTTGTCGCCATTGCCCACCGTGGCGTTTACCGAGCCATTCAGGCCGGGCTTGTCATTCTTTTTAAGTATGATATTGATGATGCCACCCACGCCGTCGGGGTCGTACTTGGCCGATGGGTTGGTAATAACCTCAATACGGTCGATAGCGCTGGCCGGAATTTGGTCCAACGCCCCGGCAGCCGTCATATTCGATGGTTTGCCATCTATCAAAATATTTACATTGGCACCTCGCAGGCTAATGTTTCTGTCTTGGTCAACCGTTACCGATGGTAGGTTTTGCATCACATCAACCGCCGAACCGCCTGTATTGGCAAGGTCTTTCTCTACGTTGTACACCTTTTTGTCAATACCCGTTTGCATCATGCTTTTTTCGGCCTCCACCTCTACTGTTTTCAACTGTTTGGCATCGGGCTCCAGTTGCAATTTTTTGGCAAAAAATTTCTCGGGTGTTTTAGGGGTGATTAAAAAGCTATCCGTTAGCATTTCAGAAAAGCCCAAAAAGGTAATTTTTAGCTTGAACATGCCCGGTGGCAGGCTTTCTATTAAAAAATAGCCCTTCTCGTCGGTATAGCCGCCACTTACCAAACCGTTGTCTTTGGTGCGGATGCAACTTACCACCGCATAGTTTACGGGCAGGCCGGTAGTGGCATCAACCACTGTGCCGCTAACCTTGCCAATAGCGGGCGCGCCACCTCCCGGAGCACTACCAGTTGGGGGACTACCGGCAGGCATTTGGGCGCTAAGTGTAAAACAAAAAACGGCAAATAAGGCCGTAATAAAGGGTTTTAGAGAGATGGTATGTGTCAAAATCATTATTGCTTTTACCTCATCCTAAATCCTTCTCCTAAAGGAGAAGGACTTCAAATCCCCCCTCTCCCTTTAGGAGAGGGGGCAGGGGGTGGTATAATTATTTAAAAAATTACTTTATCTACAGAATATTTGCCGGGGCCGGTAAAGAATATTATTAAGGCCAGTGCGCCATATAGCAGGGCCATTTCGCCTTCTTTAAAAGGGTTGTCAGAGTGTGCGCCAAAAGCTGCCACCAACATGGTTATAAGCATAGGCACTGTGGCAAAACGGGTAAACAAACCGAATACTATAAGCACTGCACACAGCAATTCGGCAAAGGTGGTAAGGCCCAATGTAAAGGCTGGTGGCACAGCACCGCCAAAGTCGAAAAACTTAATGGGAGCATCGCCGGTAAGCTTTAAAAACTTGCCCCAGCCGTGGTTTACAGCCATAAAGCCAAAAGGTATTATACGCAATAATAGTAAACCAAAATCGAGCGAAAGGGGGCGTGTGCTGAGTAATTTCTTCATGGGTGGTTGGTGTTAGGGTTTTGCCAACCGCAAAATTAGTGCCGAATGGGATTGGGTAGAGATTAATTGTTTGGTAAATGAAAAACGATTGCCAAGGAAAAACACCACCGCTTGGTGAGATTCCCGCCTGCGCGGGAATGACGGGAGGCTTTTGAATTAAGTGTATGTAAATGATGCCCTTAGCCCCCACCATCTTATTTCACACCCGCCACGGTAAAAATTCCATTAAAAATAATTTTACTACATTTGTTACTCATCCATCTAACACTGCATCTCATGTTTAAGAAAGGAGAAAAAGACATTCAGGCTTCGGGGCAGGAATCTATCAACCTGATAGGCGCCGGAACCAACATTAAAGGCGATATTTTGGCTAATGGCGATATTCGCATTGACGGTATTGTTACCGGCACTATTACGGCCAAAGGCAAACTGGTACTTGGACCTAACGGGCTTATTGACGGCCAGGTATATTGCAAAAGTGCAGACGTATCGGGCAACATTAAAGGCAACTTAACTGTTTCGGAATTAACACACTTAAAGGCTACTGCTAAATTTACCGGCGACATTAATACCAATAAACTGGCTATTGACCCGGGCGCATCGTTTAGCGGAAACTGCTCGATGGGCGGTGTTATTAAAGAAATGAACAATGCCGTTAAAAGAGAACGAGAACCAGCAGAAGAGAAAGTCGCTTAACGCTTACGCGCGTTACTCATCATTAGGCTTTGCCATGATAGCCGTAATACTTGTAGGGGTATTTGGCGGCCATTGGATTGATGGGTATTTTGAACTGAAATTTCCGGTATTTACCTTAGTGCTTACCTTGTCAGCACTGGGTTACGCCCTTTATTACCTTATTAAAGAAGTAACAAGAAAGTAACTGTGCAAACCAACCCAAACTCACGCACCCACTTAGTTAAATATTCTGTAGGCCTTTTGGTACTTGGTACCGTAGCCCTTGTTGGCGGCCATTATATATTACACAATGTGTTAAACGCCAATATTGGTATGATATACCCAATAAGTGTGCTATTGCTATTAATAGCATCAATAGCAGTGCAGGCGTTATTAACCATTTCAAACAATGCAAAGCCACAGGCGTTTATACGCTCCTATATGCTCTCCAGCAGCGGCAAGCTGTTCCTTTACCTTGCCTTTATGATGGTTTACGCGCTAACCCACAAAGACAGGGCCGTACCTTTCATTTTATCATTTTTTACGCTATATGCCATTTTTACCATGTACGACGTAATTATGTCGAGCAAATTTTTTGGTAATAATTAATACACAGGCGGTATTTTTTTTATTAAGATGCACACAATGTGCGTTTTAATTTTACTTTTGCGCAACCAAAGCATAAAAGACATGCCCTATAAAGAGAAGGAAACTGAGAAGCTGTATTGGACTATTGGTGAAGTAGCCAAAATGTTTGGTGTTAATACATCACTTATACGCTTTTGGGAAAAGGAGTTTGACATCATCAAACCCCATAAAAATAAAAAAGGCAACCGCCTGTTTACTAAAGGCGATATTGATAAGTTTAAGGAGATATTCCACCTGGTGAAAGACCGTGGCTATACCCTTGACGGCGCCCGTAAAGAGCTTAAAGCCAGCGGCAAAAACAAACCCGAAGCTACCGAAACCATAGCCCCTGTGGTTGATAATACCGAGGCAATAGCGAAGCTACAAGCCATTCGCGAACAGCTTGTTGAGTTGAAAGATAAGTTGTAGTAATCCTTCCCTGCTTCTTTTATCTAAAGGTATTCTTATAAAATGATGTTGGTTTAATTGCCTGCGGCGCTGTTTGCCGACGGCCTTACTTTTTTCTTGATAAAAAAGTAAGCAAAAAATCAAGGGCTGTTATTTCTCCCCGACCTGCTACGGGGCGTTCACTAAACCGCGCAAACTAGCCGCGCCTGAGGCGCGCCATCGAACAGCGCACGCTTTGTCCCGCTGTGCGGGACACGTTCGCTTTCCTTGCAGGTGCCCGTTTCGAAATGAAGGCCCACCCTGCTTACGCATCATTAAAAGTATTCGCATTTTTATCTGTGCGGTGGGTATTGTTCCGCAAAATTTAGTGTGGACCTGAAAATTTCGCATGGTTGTGCGGATGGCGCACGTAGTGCAAGGCGAAATTGAAGGTCGGTAATTTTGCGGTGATTTTTTGGTTCTTTTTGATCTAGCAAAAAGAACGAAGCCGTCGGCAGACAAGTACAGCTAAAAACAATAAAATCATTAAAACTCCCCCGCCCTTCGGGCACCCCCTCAAGAGGGGGAATTAAAAATCGCCGTTATTTATACTAATTCCAAACAAAACAGTGTTCAAACTTTTAGCTATAGCCGCCTTTGGTAATAGGGAAAGTTATATATTTGCACCGCTTTTTGCGCAACAGCTAAAGCAACATTATCAGCATGCTGAAAGTTATAATTGACGATATAGAAGTAGAAGTAGCCCCCGGCACAAGCGTTTTAGAGGCTTGCCGCCAACATGCAGATGTGCTGCCCGGCGTACCGCCTGCCATGTGCTACTACTCTAAGCTGGAAGGCAGCGGTGGCAAATGCCGCGTGTGTTTGGTTAAGGTGGGCATGCCCGCTGTTGACATGGCTACCAAAGAGCCTGTTATAGACCCTGCTACCGGCAAACAACGCATAAACTTTTTACCAAAACCGCAGGCATCGTGCCGCACTACTGTAGCCCCGGGTATGGTGGTACAGGGCGAAACATCTCCTGAGGTAATGGAAGCCCGCAAAGGTGTGGTTGAGTTCCTTCTAATTAACCACCCGCTAGATTGCCCCATTTGCGACCAAGCCGGCGAATGCCACCTGCAAGACCTTGCCTACGAACATGGCAAAGAGGCTACCCGCTACAAAGAGAAGCGCCGCACGTTTGAAAAAATTGACATTGGCGATACCATAAAGCTATACATGACGCGCTGCATACTATGCTACCGCTGTACTTATGTGGCCGACCAATTGACTGATAAACGCGTACACGGTATTATAAACCGTGGCGACCATGCCGAAATAAGCACTTACATTAAAAATGCTGTTGAGAATGATTTCTCGGGCAATATGATTGATGTATGCCCAGTAGGCGCGTTAACCGATAAAACTTTCCGTTTTAAAAGCCGCGTATGGTTTTTAAAACCACAAAACGCCACCCGCACCTGCGGCCACGTAGCCACCGGCGGCAAACATACCTGCAGCGGCAAAGCCACCGTATGGACATTTGGTAACGAGGTGTACCGCGTTACCGCCCGCAAAGACCGTTGGGGCGAGGTAGAAGAATTTATTTGCAACGAGTGCCGCTACGACCATAAAAATATGGCCGACTGGACCATTGAAGGCCCGGCAGACGTATCGCGCCACTCGGTAATATCGCAAAACCAATACACGCTGCCGTTTGAAAAAACGCCGTTGATGGAGATGCGTTTGCAACACAAAAAAGAAGTTCAACAACGCTTAGAGGAGAATAAACACTAACATGGAGCTAGGGAACTTTATCATATACAAATCTATACTGGCACTGGTAGTGTTTGGCATTACCTTGGTAATAGCCATGTACAGCACCTATGGCGAGCGTAAGGTTGCCGCCTTTTTGCAAGACCGTATAGGCCCTAACCGTGCGGGCCCGTTTGGCATACTACAACCCGTTGCCGACGGTGCAAAGATGTTTATGAAGGAAGAAATTATACCGGCAAATGCCTCTTCTTTCTTGTTTATTTTAGGCCCATCGCTGGCAATGCTAACCGCCTGTATGACGGGCGCAGTTATTCCTTGGGGGCAGTCGCTAAATATTGGCGGCGTTGATTATGCCTTACAAATTACCGACCTAAACATTGGTGTACTGTACATATTTGGTGTAGTATCATTCGGCGTTTATGGCATTATGATTGGCGGCTGGGCATCAAACAACAAATTTTCGTTGCTGGGCGCTATCCGTGCATCGTCGCAAATGATTAGCTACGAACTGGCAATGGGCATGGCCATTGTTGCCATTGTAATGATGAGCGGCACCCTAAGCATTAAAGAAATTGTAGAGCAACAACCCGGCATTACCGGTTGGAATATTTGGTACCAACCCCTTGGCTTTATCATCTTTTTAATATGTGCCTTTGCCGAGTGTAACCGCGCCCCGTTTGACTTAGCCGAGTGCGAAACCGAGCTTGTTGGCGGATACCATACCGAGTACAGCTCTATGAAACTGGGCTTTTACCTGTTTGCCGAATACATTAACATGTTTATCTCATCAGCCCTTATATCAAGCTTGTATTTTGGGGGATATAACTTCCCTTACATGAACAGCTTGGGGCTTGGCCAAAACTGGATAACCATATTAGGCACAGTAGCTTTGTTTGCTAAAATATTCTTTTTCATCTTCTTCTTTATGTGGATACGATGGACCATACCGCGCTTCCGTTATGACCAACTGATGCGCCTGGGCTGGCAATCGCTTATACCACTGTCTATACTAAATATCCTGCTAACCGGTGTATTTACTATGCGCGAAGAATTAAAAAACTGGTTGTTTAATTAAGCAGCTGAACAGGAATAAAAAGATTGATACGGATATAATAAATTTGCAACCCATATAATGCAACCGCTAACAAACAGGTCGAAAGTAGTAGTAAACAAGAAGATGAGCTTCATGGAGAAGTTGTATCTGCCTGCTATTTTAAAAGGGTTGGCCATAACAATAAGCCACTTTTTACGCAAACCGGCTACGGTATCGTACCCTGAAGTAAAAAGATATATTGCCCCTGTATGGCGTGGTAAACACGTTTTAAAGCGCGACGACCAAGGTGCTGAGCGCTGCACCGCTTGCGGCCTTTGTGCTGTTGCTTGCCCTGCCGAAGCCATTACCATGGTTGCCGCAGAGCGTAAGCCCGGCGAAGAGAATTTGTACCGCGAAGAGAAATATGCAGCAACGTATGAGATAAACATGTTGCGCTGCATTTTTTGCGGCCTGTGCGAAGAGGCTTGCCCCAAAGAGGCCATATTCCTTACCCCTGAATTAGTACCCTCATTATTTGACCGTAAAGACTTTATTTACGGCAAAGATAAATTGGTAGAAACATTGGATAAGCGTATAGACGTTAGCAAGCGCCAAAAACACTTAACTGAAAAAGCAGAGTAATGATAGTTGACAGCATATTTTTCTTCCTTTCGTTTGTTGCCATACTTTGCGCACTGTTGGTGGTGTTTTCTAAAAACCCTATACACAGTGTATTATATCTAATTTTAACCTTTTTTGCCATTGCCGGCCATTACGTTTTGCTTAATGCACAGTTTCTGGCGGTAGTGCATATTATTGTGTATGCGGGCGCTATTATGGTACTCTTCCTGTTCGTAATCATGCTTTTAAACCTGAATGCCGAAACGGAACCCCATAAAAATTTTATTACCAAGCTAATAGCTACCATATCGGGCGGGCTGTTGCTGGTAACCATTGTAGGCTCATTTAAAGCAGCCGCGCAAACAGGCATTGTAAGTTTTGACAATAGCAACATTGGCACTATTGAGAACTTAGGCAAAGTATTGTTTAATGAATTTTTATTACCCTTCGAGATATCGTCAATCCTATTCCTTTCGGCTATGATTGGTGCGGTATTACTGGGCAAGAAAAAACTGGTTTAGATGCAAGAAATTATACGCGGCGTACCCTTAAACTATTACCTGTACCTGAGCACGGTGTTGTTCAGCATAGGGGTGTTGGGCGTTTTGCTAAGGCGCAATGCCATTATTATATTAATGTCGGTTGAGATTATGCTTAACTCGGTAAACCTTTTGCTGGTAGCCTTTTCTGCCTACCATGGCGATGCCAAAGCACAGGTATTTGTATTTTTTATTATGATTGTGGCCGCAGCCGAGGTGGCTGTTGGTTTGGGTTTAATGGTGCTGATTTACCGCAACATCAAATCATTGGATATTGACTTTTTAAATAAGCTGAAGGGATAATGAAAGAGCTTATTTGGTTACTCCCCGCACTTCCGCTTGCCGGTTTTATTATAAACGGCTTACTGCGCAATTACCTGTCTAAAACCGTTGCCGGCCTTATTGGCAGCGGCGCTATTTTGGGTTCGTTTATTGTGGGTATTTTAGTTTTTCAGCAATTTTTGGTTAACCCAAAGGCCGAGGTTATAAGCCTTAGCTACCAATGGATTGATGTATTGCGCGTACACATTAAGTACGGTTTTTATATTGACCACCTTTCGGCCTGGATGATTTTAATCATTACCGGCATTGGCTTTTTAATACACCTATACTCTATGGGCTATATGGCCCACGACGAAGGCCACAACAAGTTTTTTGCTTACCTAAACTTGTTTGTGTTCTTTATGCTTATACTGGTTATGGGCAGCAGCTACCTACTAATGTTTGTAGGCTGGGAGGGCGTAGGCTTAGCCTCGTATCTGCTTATTGGCTTTTGGAATACGAATGATGATTATAACAATGCCGCTAAAAAGGCATTTATAATGAACCGCATTGGCGATTTAGGCTTTCTGCTGGGCATGTTCTTCATCTACTTTAACTTTAAAACACTTGATTACGCCCCCATTTTTGCCCAGGCAAATATGTACCAGCTAAACGACCCTGTATTGGTAACTATTGCCTTGCTGTTGTTTGTTGGCGCTATGGGTAAATCGGCACAGTTGCCTTTATACACGTGGTTGCCCGACGCTATGGCGGGCCCA
Organism: Flavobacteriales bacterium; assembly: GCA_031412115.1. Classification (GTDB taxonomy): domain Bacteria; phylum Bacteroidota; class Bacteroidia; order CAMBQF01; family CAMBQF01; genus CAMBQF01. Next base: position 12,993 of record JANOCJ010000210.1, on the reverse strand, counting down.
ACACCGGTATCGGCACTGATACACGCTGCCACCATGGTTACGGCCGGTATTTACATGATTGTGCGTTCAAACATTATATACACCCTTGCCCCACACGCCCAAACGGTAGTGCTGGTGGTAGGCTTGGCAACGTCAATCTTTGCGGCTATCATCGGCCTTAAGCAAAACGATATTAAAAAGGTATTGGCCTATTCAACCGTTAGCCAGTTAGGCTTGCTGTTTATGGCGTTGGGCGTGGGCGCGTACTCGTCGGCCATGTTCCATTTAACCACCCACGCATTTTTTAAAGCCTTATTGTTCTTAGGTGCCGGTAGCGTTATACACGGCATGGGCGGCGAGCAGGACATTCGCTTTATGGGCGGCTTGCGCAAAAAATTACCCATTACCTTCTTTACCTTTCTTGCGGCTACCTGCGCTATTGCAGGCATCCCTCCCCTATCGGGTTTCTTCTCTAAAGATGAAGTTTTGCTACATGCCTTTATGGAAAACCCTGCTATTTGGGTGTTGGCAGCGGGCAGCTCGGTAATTACCGTTATTTACATGTTCCGTTTATACTTCCTAACCTTCTCGGGCAAATTTAGGGGTACTGAAGAGCAGGCACACCACCTGCACGAAAGCCCTTGGAGCATGACTATTCCATTAATCGTTTTGGCAATACTATCAATAGTTGGCGGTGCAATGAACATCCCTGCCATATTTGGTGGAAATGAATGGCTGCACCATTACTTTGCTACTGTAATTGCTACCCCAACACATGCGGCAGCACATGGCCACGAGGTATCGCATGGGCTAGAACTTGGCCTGATGGGTGCTATGGTAACACTTACGCTGATAGCCATTTTTATAGTGCGCAATAAATACGTAACCAAAGGCGCTGTGCCCGAGGGCGAAGAGCAACAAACAGGCTTTATACGCCTGGTAGCACGCAAATTTATGATAGATGAGTTGTACGACTTTTTTATTGTGAAACCGCTGTACCTTATATCAAGCGCACTGTACTATGTGGTTGAACTAAGACTAATAGACTGGATTGTAAACATGGCAGGCGAAGGCATTATTGCCCTAAGCCGCGTTTTCCGCCGCATACAAACAGGCAATATTGGTATGTATATTTTTATAATGGTACTTAGTATAGTTGCCTTGTTGGCATTAAAACTTTTTGTGATATAAGCCGATGGAGTACTACGCTACACTCATATTAATCCTTATTCCGCTGCTTACAATACCCCTATTGTATGTAGTGCCTAAGAATGTTGCCAAACATGTGGCCCTAATCTCAGCCATAGGCTCGTTAGGCGCTGTGTTGGCCCTATACTATTCGCCCTTTTTCTCGCTTTGCACCTGCAAAAACTTTCAGTTTGTATTTAACGAGGTTTGGGTAAAAGCGCTGGGCATAAACCTGCACTTTGGCATAGATGGTACCAGCATGCTTATGCTGTTGCTTACCAACATTGTTACCCCATTGGTAGTACTATCAATGTACGGCAGGCGGCAAGGCAATACCCGCGGCTTACCTGCCCTTATACTATTTATGCAGGCAGCGTTGGTAGGTGTGTTTATGGCCATGGACTCGTTTGTGTTTTACCTTTTTTACGAGTTGGCACTTATACCGGTATTCTTTATGATACTGCATTGGGGCGGCGAGAACAAGAATAAAATCAACATCAAGTTCTTTATTTATACCCTTACCGGCAGCTTGTTAATGCTGGTAGCCATCATCTTTTTGTACCTTAAAACAGGCAGCAGCCAAACCTTTAACATACGGGCATTTTATACCTTGGCGCTTACTGCGCAAGAGCAGGCCTTTGTGTTTTTCTGCTTTATGGCGGCCTTTGCGGTAAAAATACCACTGTTCCCTTTCCATACCTGGCAGCCCGCTACTTACACCACAGCGCCTACCCAAGGCACTATGATGCTGTCGGGCGTTATGCTTAAAATGGCATTGTATGGTATGATGCGTTTTGTATTGCCTATTGCCCCACTGGCAGTTGAGCAGTTTGGCCCAATAGTAATGCTACTGGCTGTTATAGGCGTTATTTACGGCGCATGGATTGCCATTGGCCAAAACAACATCAAAACGCTTTTTGCGTATTCGTCGCTATCGCACGTTGGGCTAATAGCCGCCGGTATGCTTACCATGTACCCCATGGCATTGCAGGGCAGCTTGTTTCAAATGATAACCCACGGTATAAATGCTGTTGGCTTATTTATGGTGGCCGATATTATTGGCAAACGTTTAAACACGCTTGAACTATCGAAAATGGGTGGCATTGTTAAAAAAGCCCCTGTATTTTCTGTCCTGTTTTTCATCATTGTGTTGGGCGCCGTTGGCATGCCGTTAACCAATGGTTTTGTTGGCGAATTTTTATTGCTGCTTGGCCTGTTTGGCTTTAACAAATACTTAGCTGCAGTGGCAGGTTTAACCATTATTTTTGGCGCGGTGTATTTACTTAACACCTACCAAAAAGCCATGTTGGGCAAGCCTAACGAGTTGACAGAAACCTTTACAGACCTTACCATAACGGAAACTATTGTTATGCTAACAGTAGCCGTAATAGTAATTGGCACGGGTGTGTTTCCTGAACTGTTTATGGGCCTTACCCGATCGCCGGTTGAGCATTTAATTTCTGACCTGCAAAACGGGGCGTTAAAATTTTTGAATTAAAGATATTGTAATGAAGAGCATTGTTTTACTTTCTATACTGGGTGTTGTATCAATGTTTGCGGGTATTTTTAACTACCGCAAGCTGATATTGCCTATTATATTGTTGGGCATTGCTACGGCTATTGGCCTACTGTTTGACCAGTGGGACATGAACAAGCATTACTTTAACGATATGGCCGTGTTTGACAACTATGCCATTGCTTTTTCAGCCCTTATACTGGCAGTATCATTCCTTATTTTTGTGTTGGCTATGTACCATTACCGCGATGCCGACCCTAACACCGTAACTGATATTTACGCCCTATTCATCTTCGCCCTTACAGGTGGCGTATTGCTTACATCGTACAACAACTTAGCTATGCTGTTTTTAGGGGTAGAGATTTTGTCGATACCACTATACGTGCTGGCAGGCAGCCGCCGCAACGATTTAGCATCAAACGAAGCGGCCCTTAAATACTTTTTGATGGGCGCTTTTGCTACCGGCTTTTTGCTGTTTGGCATTGCCTTAGTATATGGCGCTACCGGCTCTTTTGCGTTAGATGGTATTGCCGCTTACGTGTCAAACCACGGCGATTCATTGCCTTCGTTTTTCTATGTAGGTATTATAATGCTTATTGTGGCCTTGCTGTTTAAAGTATCGGCCGCACCGTTCCATTTTTGGGCACCCGATGTGTACCAGGGCTCTCCCGTATTGGTTACAACCTTCATGTCTACAGTAGTTAAAATATCAGCTTTTGCTGCCTTTTTACGCCTGTTTGTTACCTGCTTTGCATCGTTAAAAGAGTACTACGAAATTATACTGATAATAGCCGCTATACTAACCCTGCTTATTGGCAACATTACCGCCATATACCAGCAAAGTGTTAAGCGTATGCTGGCCTATTCAGGCATATCGCATGCGGGTTATATACTTATTGCCCTTGTGGTAATGGGTAGCAGCGCAGCATCGGTTATATTTTATTACTCTGCTGCTTATGCAGGCGCTTCGCTAATAGCCTTTGCGGTACTTACTGCGGTAATGGGCAACAAAGATGGCCGCGAGAGTTTTGAAGCTTTTAAAGGCCTGGGCAAAAACAACCCACTGCTGGCTTTTAGCATGACTATTGCCATGCTATCGTTAGCGGGCATACCGCCATTGGCAGGCTTTTTTGGCAAATACTATTTGTTTACCACTGCTATGCAAGATGGGTACTTATGGTTGGTACTAATAGCCGTATTTAACTCGCTTATTAGCTTGTACTACTACTTCCGTGTAATATTGCTAATGTACTCTGCCGCCGAAGAAGAAGTTCCGGCATTTAAAGGCCACTACGGCCTAATAGCAACTATTGCCATTGCCTTGGCTATAAGCTTGGGTATTGGCTTTGCCCCCGATTTGTTGTTGGGCTTGTTGTAAAACAAAAAACCCACGCTTTACGTGGGTTGTATCAATCAATTTATTTATCCGGATTAAATAATCACTCCCAGCTTTTCTATCAGCTTTGGGGTGGTAAGGTGCTTAACAGCATCCAGCGCTTCGCAGCTGTTATCGCCATAATCAACTTCTACTTTGCCAATTTTTTCGGCAATAAGTAAGGCGCGGCGGTTAAGGCTTTTGCTATGGCTGCCAATAGCAACAAGGGCATTATTCATGGCGTCTTTCACCAAATTTTCTTCGCCTGCAATATCACGCTCAATCATATCCAGGTACGAATGGTAGTATTCGTCGGGTAGGTTGGTATTATCCTTAGCAATTTCGGCCATACATAAATACCCGCAACGGCGCAGATTATGGTTTGGGCTTTGGGCCCAATCTTCGGCCATATCTATTAAATAAGGCACCTCGGGCATTAAATTATTGCACATAGCGTGCGATATAATCCAGCTTTGAGGTTCCATGGCCCATTTTTCCAGCTCGTTGCGCGTTACCTGTTTAGGGTCGGCAATAAGGGTAGCCAGTATTTTAGTATCCGGATAGGGTTCTTCCCAAACCTGCAAAGCAAGCTCATGGTCGGTACCAATTTTTTTGGCCAGCGTTTTCAATTTAGTCATACCCAAGCCAAACGATTTAACGCCGACTTTTTCCATTGCCTTAATCCCTCTCTCGTCTTTATTCTCCTTCAATAGGGCGAGTACTTCTTTCTTTGTCATAGCCTGGTTTTTTTATCATATTAGTCCTTCCCCTTTCAGGGGGAAGGGTTGGGATGGGGGTCTACTCTTCGTACTTAAACGTTTCCAAAAACTTGGTAGTATAGTTACCCGCAACAAAATCGGGGTCTTTTAGCAACTTACGGTGAAAGGGAATGGTAGTTTTTACCCCTTCAATAACAAACTCGCGCAGGGCGCGGCGCATCTTCATAATGGCCTCGTCGCGGGTTTGGGCAACGGTAATTACTTTGGCAATCATGCTATCATAATTCGGTGGAATCATATAACCTGCATAGGCGTGGGTATCTAAACGCACACCATGTCCGCCCGGCGCATGGAATGTAGTAATACGGCCGGGGTTTGGCATAAAATTATGCGCAGGGTCTTCTGCATTAATGCGGCACTCTATTGCATGTTGCTGCGGCGTATAGTTACGGCCTGTAATAGGGTGGCCCATAGCTACTTTTATCTGCTCGCGCACTAAATCATAGTCAATAACCTCTTCGGTAATGGGGTGTTCAACCTGAATACGGGTATTCATCTCCATAAAGTAAAAGTTGCGGTGCTTATCAACCAAAAACTCCACCGTACCAACACCTTCGTAGCTAACGGCGTTGGCAGCTTTAATAGCAGCTTCGCCCATAGCTTCGCGCAATTCGGGGGTCATAAATGGCGAAGGCGTTTCTTCCAACAGCTTTTGGTGACGGCGTTGAATAGAACAGTCGCGTTCAGACAAATGGCAGGCGCGGCCGTATTGGTCGCCCACAATTTGTATTTCAATATGGCGGGGGTCTTCAATAAACTTTTCCATATACATGCCATCATTGCCAAAAGCCGCTTTGGCTTCGGTACGGGCGCTATCCCAGGCTGCTTCCAGCTCGCTTTCTTCCCAAATAACCCGCATGCCTTTGCCACCACCACCGGCGGTAGCCTTCATCATTACAGGGTATTTTATTTTTTTTGCTACTTTTTTGGCATCCTCCAAATCAATCAGCAAGCCTTCTGAGCCCGGAACTACCGGCACACCGGCTTTAATCATGGTGTCTTTTGCTGATGCTTTATCGCCCATGGCGTTAATCATATCGGGCGTAGCACCAATAAACTTAATGCCGTACTGGTGGCAAATAGCCGAGAATTTAGCATTCTCAGATAAAAAGCCATAGCCGGGGTGTATCGCATCGGCATTGGTAATTTCCGCAGCCGATATAATATTAGGCATATTAAGGTACGACTCTTTGCTAGATGGCGGGCCAATGCAAACGGCCTCGTCGGCAAAGCGTACGTGCAGGCTTTCGCGGTCGGCGGTAGAGTATACAGCCACCGTTTTTATGCCCATTTCTTTAGCCGTACGTATTACACGCAGGGCTATCTCGCCACGGTTGGCAATTAAAATCTTATTAAAAGGCTTTATAACCGGCTTATCAGCCGATGGTTTCGCCCCTTTAGTAGTCTCCTTTTTCAAAACAGGAATATTTTAGGGGTTAAACTATATAGCCTCAACTAAAAACAATGGCTGGTCGTATTCAACCGGCGACGAATCGTCGGCCAAAACCTTAACAATACGGCCACTAACCTCCGCTTCAATTTCGTTAAACAGCTTCATGGCTTCTATAATACAAAGCACCTGGCCTTTCTTTACCTCGTCGCCAACGTTTACAAACACGGGCTTATCGGGGCTAGATGAGCGGTAGAAGGTACCAATCATAGGCGATTTTACGGTTTCGTAGTTGCTATTGTCGGCTGCGGGGGCCTCTTGCTTAGCTGCAGGAGCAGCTACAGTGGCAGGTGCCGGGGCTACTGCTTGTATTACTTGAGGGGCTGGCGCGGCTACCGCCGGTTGATAAACTACAGCTTCGCCGTGGTTTTCATTCTTTATAATAACCTTTACGCCTTTGGTTTCTACTTCAAGGTGGCTAACACCCGATTTTGAAACCATTTTTACCAGTTCTTGAATATCTTTTAATTCCATATAGAATAATATCTCTTTGCTACGATTTGCAGGGGGGTAAAATTAGGAACTAAAATGGAAAATTTTCATTTTTAGTCATTTTTTGCTCGTTTTTGTTCAAAAAAATGAGTTTTTCGGCTATTTTCGTTAAAAATCAGCACAAAATGTTTCATTTTTAAATTTTACCGTTTCACAAAAAAACTATTGCCTTTCTTGAAAACTTGATTATTTCGTCTACCTTAGTCCGCTATTCACATTGTACGATTTGAGATTGTTAGCTACTTTCGAGAAAAATTATTGAGATTAGCGTGTTGGTTTCAAAATAAAAAATATTTTTGTGGAATAGACATTATAGTTCTACCATTAGCCTATGAATAAAATTATACAACTTAAGAGCTTTTTAATTGCATGCGCAATGCTCGCAGTTTTTGGCCTATCGGCCCAGGATAACGTGGGTATAGGTACTACAACGCCCGACCCAAGCGCATTGCTTGACCTTTCATCTAAAGTTAAGGGTACACTTATTACCCGTATGAACACCAACGAGATGAACAACATACCGGCCCCGGCCCTTGGTTTGTTGGTGTTTAATACCGACTCTACCCGTTTTTGTTATTTTGATGGTACGCAGTGGCTATGTAATTTAGGCATAGGCGGCAGCAGCACCCAAGGCCCAACAGGCCCCACCGGCGATCCGGGCTTACAAGGCCCTGCAGGTGTAAACGGTGTTGATGGTGCTACCGGCGCTACCGGCGCAGCAGGTGCTAATGGCAATACCGGCCCACAAGGCCCGCAAGGCATACAAGGCGATACCGGTGCCCAAGGTGCAGCAGGTGCTACCGGCGATACCGGCCCACAAGGTGCCCCGGGTAACCCCGGCGCTACAGGTTCAACCGGCCCTGCCGGTGCTAACGGTGCTACAGGACCCGCAGGCCCAACAGGTGCAGCAGGCCCAACTGGCACTAATGGCGCACCCGGAACAGTTGGCCCAACAGGCCCTACCGGTGCCAATGGCAACAAATACTCTTCTTTTGGTACTACTGATATTACTACAACCAGCCCTGCATATTCACCAATGGCGCAAATGAGTGTAACATTTACACCTAACAACCCAGTTGTGTTTGTTACGTTTGCCACATCGGGTACTTACAGCGGAACTGTGTTTGCCGCTATGTGGGCCCAGTTTAGGGTTAACGTAAACGGCAGCCCGGTTGCTACTACCAACGCTACCGTTGGTGAGGGTGATGATATTGACGGCTTTTTTAACGGCTTTAACCATTCATTAACCGTACCGGTTAGTGTTACGGTTGGCTCACCAACTACTATTTCTATAGATTGGGCTTTCTTCCGCCAAACAGACCAAGTTTTAAATTGCTTTCCAAGCCTTGGCGGCCACTACCGTTCTTTAACCGTTGTTGACTAATTGACTATGCTAAAGAAAACGTTAACATTAGCAGCCGTATTGTTTGCTTTGGGCGCAGGTGCCCAGGTAACACAGCAAACTGTTGCTACTAAAGATAAGGCTGTATTTACATCGGCGGCGCTTACACGCATTACCGTTGCCAGTACAAGCCAACCAACGGCTAAAGGCCAGTTTAACGGCGCTGCCCAGCAACACGTTGCAGGCAACAGTACTAAGCAAACACCCCGCCCTGTTGAAGTATTTGGTGTAGAACCACGCCGTACCCAACCTACCCGATAAAACCTAATTTTTACATAAAAGAAAATCCCCTTAGCTTAATTGCCAAGGGGATTTTTCATTTTTACTAAACCACTCTAGTATATTAATGTGCCATTGTATTGGCATCAATCTTTATTCCTAAGCCTTGGGCTATACGCATGCCCAACTCTAAGTTAGCCCTAAAAAAGTGGCATAGCTGGCGGTTAATAATCAAATCGCGCTTAGGGCCTTCAATACCACTCATAGCCCCTACAATGGTATTTACCAAATTGGTGCGGTCGGTATCGCTCATCACTTTTGCGTAAAGAATGCCCGGCTGGGTATAATGGTCGTTCTCGCCTTCGGCGTTGCGGTCGTACCAATCGGCTACGTTGCTATCCATTTGCTGTGCCGGTTCTTTATAGCTTTCGTCGGCGTATATATCATCAAAGCTGTTAGGGAAGTAATTGGGTGCGCTTCCGCCATTACCATCCACACGCATTGCGCCATCGCGCTGGTAGTTGTTTACCATAAAAGGGCAACGGTTTACCGGTATTTGCTCATAGTTGGCGCCTAATCGGTAGCGGTGTGCATCAGGATACGACAATAATCGGCCTTGCAGCATTTTGTCGGGAGAGTAGCCAATGCCATCGGGTACATGCGCCGGTGCAAAAGCTGCTTGTTCAACCTCGGCAAAATAGTTTTGGGGCACTTCGTTCAACTCTAATACGCCAACATCAATCAGCGGAAAATCGCCATGCGGCCATACTTTGGTAAGGTCGAAGGGGTTGAAGTAAAAGGTTTTAGCCTGTTCTTCGGTCATTACCTGTATCTTCATCTTCCAACGCGGAAAGTCTTTATTATCTATTGCCATCAGCAAATCGCGTTGGGCTACATCGGGGTCAATGCCACGCATTTCGGCAGCTTCCTTGTTTCCAAAATTCTCAATACCCTGCTCGGTTATAAAGTGAAATTTAACCCATACACGCTCATTGTTTTTATTAATCATAGAGAAGGTATGGCTGCCAAAGCCATGCATGTGGCGGTAGCCTTTGGGTGTGCCACGGTCGCTCATCAATATCATTACCTGGTGCAGGCTCTCGGGGTTCAGGCTCCAAAAATCCCACATCATAGTAGGGCTTTTCAGGTTAGTGCGGGGGTCGCGCTTTTGGGTATGTATAAAGTCGCCAAACTTTTTAGGGTCTTTTACAAAAAACACGGGGGTGTTGTTACCCACCAAATCCCAATTACCATCTTCGGTATAAAACTTAATAGCAAAGCCACGCGGGTCGCGCTCGCTATCAGCACTGCCTTTTTCTCCACCTACGGTAGAAAAGCGTAGCAAAATGCGGGCGGTGTTACCAACTTTGGCAAATAACTTGGCTTTGGTGTATTGGGTAATATCATTAGTAACAGTAAAGGAACCAAAAGCCCCGGTGCCTTTGGCGTGTACCACGCGCTCGGGTATACGCTCGCGGTTAAAGTGGCCCATTTTCTCGTGCAACACAAAATCTTGCAACAATATTGGCCCGCGCGGACCGGCAGTTTGGCTATTTTCATTCTCAGCATAAGGCTTGCCCGATGCGGTAGTGAGTTTTTTATTTTTTGGTTTTTCAGGTTCCATGTTTACTTTTTTAAAGTCCCTTCCCTTTTAGGGGTGAGGGATTTAGGGTGAGGGGTTATTTTTAACAAAGTTGAGGCGATATAATTCATAATCAAAACTGATATTATTTATCTTTGTATAGATTTAGTCTATATGAACATTCAACAACTGGAATACATAGTAGCGGTAGAACGCATGGGCAGTTTCTCTAAGGCGGCAGAGGCCTGTTTTGTTACCCAACCCACGCTGAGCATGATGGTGCAAAAGCTGGAAGAGGAACTAAACCTTACCCTGTTTGACCGCAGCAAACAGCCCATTGCCGTTACTGATGATGGTAAAGCGATATTGGAGCAAGCCAAGAAAGTGCTGAAAGAAACATCGGTGCTAAAACATATAGCCAAAGAGAACCTGAAGGAAGTAACGGGTGAGTTGAAAATTGGCATTATACCAACCCTAGCGCCTTATTTGCTGCCGCTATTCCTAAAAGAATTCCTGCATAAATACCCTTTGGTAAAACTGATTATAAGTGAGCAAACCACACAAAACATAATTAGCGGGTTAAATGATAATACGCTGGATGTTGGGTTGCTGGCAACGCCTTTAAACCAGAACGGCCTAAAGGAAATACCCTTGTTTTACGAACGGTTTTTAGTGTACATGGGTGGCGATATGGCTAAAAGCAAAAAATATGTTATTGCCAAAGATATTGATGTAAACAAGCTGTGGCTGCTGGAAGAAGGGCATTGCTTACGGTCGCAAATACTGAACCTGTGCGAGTTGCGCAAAGCCGGGGGTAACAATACTAATTTGGAATACGAATCGGGCAGTATAGAGGCGTTGATGAATATTGTAGACATTAACGAAGGCATTACCGTAATACCTGAACTGGCCACGCTAACCTTTGACAAAAAACGCAAAGCAGGGCTAAAAGAATTTAAAGCCCCCGTACCCGTGCGCGAAATAAGTTTGGTTACCTACCGCCATTTTGTGAAACATAAGTTGCTGGAGGCCCTTAAAAATGAAATTGTTGAGGGTGTAAACAGGGTATACAAGCCAGGTAAGATGCAGAAGAACGTGGTGGAGATATAGTTCTTGTTTTTAACTCCCCTCCTGCCAAGGAGGGGAATGAATTTCTGATGTGAAACATCAGGAAGAAAGGGGAGGTGGGTTAATATGACCCACCCCCTCCCCAAAGGCTCTGCCTTTGGTACTCCCCCTTAGCAGGGGGAGAGTTGATTTTCTTCCAATAAAAAAGACCACACTTTCGTATGGCCTTTTTTAAATATGGTGTGCAGATTTCGACTAGCTCAATCTGACAGTGTTAATTATGCGTCAATTTTAGCGTACTTAGCGTGTTTCTCAATAAACTCGCGGCGTGGCGGAACGTCGTCGCCCATAAGCATAGAGAAGATACGGTCGGCTTCAGCAGCGCTGTCAATGGTAATTTTGCGCAGTGTGCGGAAATCAGGGTTAAGGGTTGTGCTCCACAATTGCTCGGCATTCATCTCACCTAAACCTTTATAGCGCTGTACGTTTATACCACTCTCTTTGCCTGAGTTACCGGCAAATTCTTTAATAATATCATCGCGTTGTTGCTCATTCCAGCAATAGCGTTCGTCTTTGCCTTTTTTAACCTGGTAAAGCGGTGGCGTAGCAATGTATACGTGTCCGTTCTCAATCAGTTCTTTCATAAAGCGGAAAAAGAACGTAAGGATAAGGGTAGTAATGTGGCTACCGTCAACGTCGGCATCGGTCATAATTACCACCTTGTGGTAACGCAGCTTATCTAAGTTAAGGGCTTTGCTATCATCCTCGGTACCAATATGTACGCCAAGGGCAGTAAATATGTTCTTAATCTCCTCGTTGTCAAAAATCTTATAAGCCATAGCTTTCTCCACGTTAAGGATTTTACCCCTTAATGGCAGAATAGCTTGGAATTTACGGTTACGGCCTTGTTTGGCAGTTCCACCGGCAGAGTCACCTTCGACAAGGAATATCTCGCACATCGCAGGATCGCGCTCAGCGCAATCAGACAGTTTACCAGGAAGGCCCGGACCGCCTAATACGCTTTTTCGTTGCACCATCTCGCGCGCTTTGCGGGCGGCGTGGCGTGCAGTAGCTGCAAGAATAACTTTATCTACAATAATTTTAGCCTGCTTGGGGTGCTCTTCCAAATAGTTGTCAAGCATTTCACCTACGGCAATATCAACGGCGCCCATCACCTCGTTGTTACCCAACTTGGTTTTAGTTTGGCCCTCAAACTGTGGCTCTTGTACTTTTACCGAAATAACGGCTGTTAAGCCCTCGCGAAAGTCATCGCCGGCAATGTCAAATTTCAATTTAGAAAGCATGCCACTTTTTTCGGCATAGCCTTTTAAAGTGCGTGTTAAAGCACGGCGGAAACCCGCTAAGTGGGTACCACCCTCGTGGGTGTTAATGTTGTTTACGTATGAGTGGATATTCTCGCTGTACGATGTGTTGTACAACATGGCTACCTCTACCGGAATACCGTTTTTCTCGCCATCAATGTAAATAGGGTCTGTCATTAAAGGCTCGCGGGTAGCGTCCAAATAAGTAACAAACTCGCGCAGGCCACCTTGCGAGTGGAAAGTGTCGGTTACAAAGCTGCCATCGTCATTGGTATTACGCTCATCGGTAATAGTCAACACAATGCCCTTGTTAAGGTAAGCAAGCTCGCGCAAACGGCTCGATAGGGTATCGTAGTTGTACTCGCTAACGGTAAAAATTGTGTTATCGGGCATAAACGTAACCTCTGTGCCACGTTTATCGGTTGTGCCAATCTCTTTTACGTCGAACAAAGGTTTGCCGCAAGAATACTCTTGCGTAAAGATTTTGCCATTGCCGTAAACCAATACTTTTAAGTGCGATGAAAGCGCGTTAACGCACGATACACCTACACCGTGCAAACCACCCGATGTTTGGTAAGACTTATCGCTAAATTTACCACCCGAATGCAGCATGGTTAAAAT
>JANOCJ010000209.1:0-3297 GCA_031412115.1 Flavobacteriales bacterium | reverse complement strand
CCGCGAAAGGCCTGTGTTTGGTTGGGGCCCGGGCACGTATATGTTTCAGTATGCTCCCTACCAGTTTTCGTACGAAAAAACCATTATCTCTACCGACAATGCCGACGGCGGCAACGCCCACAGCGAATACATAGGCCCCTTGGCCGAGCAGGGCGTGTTGGGTACGCTTACCTTTCTTTGGGTAATAGCCATCACCATCTATACCGGCATCATCCTCTACCCCAAAGTGCGCGACAAAGAGGTGCGTATGGTGCTAATAACGGTGCTGTTGGGCTTGGTAACTTACTACATCCACGGCTCGCTAAACAACTTCCTCGATACTGATAAGGCTTCCGTTCCGTTTTGGGGCTTTACCGCTATTATTGTGGCTATAAGCCTGTATCATAAGGAGTGGGAGAAGAAAAAGTTGGAGGAATAGGTTATGTACGGCAGGTATATAGATAATTCATCAAATTTTGTGGTTGATATTATTGTTGCTATTGCCGGTGGTGCTATTTTGCTTGCTATAATCTCTGCTGTTGTTTTAATTTATACCTTCTTTAAAGAGCGCAGTAAAAAAGTTTAACATTCTCGTACTAGCAATAACGGCTTTCATTTCGATTTAATAAGTGCGTGGGGCGTCCACGAAACGTGCGAACCTGAAATTTCGCATGATTAGTGCGGGTGGCGCACGAAGTGCAAGGCGAAATGAAGGTTGGGTTTCGTGGGCTCTTTTCTTTGCTTACTTTCTTTGGAGAAGCAAAGAAAGTAAGGCTGTCGGCAGACAAGCGCCGCAGGCAATACAAACTCCCCCGCCCTCCGGGCACCCCCTCAATGAGGGGGATTAAAAATCCCTCCCCCTCTCTCGCCTTCGGCGGATCGGGTACTCCCCCGTCCGAATGGATAAACCATTTTATCCGGGCGGGCTTTACAAGGGAGAGTTAAAAAAAATAAACATAGAAAATCTCCCTCTCCTTTAGGAGAGGGTTGGGGTGAGGTTATTACCTTTGCCCTACAACAACTTCTAACAGCCTTTGTTATAAGCCCATGCAAGAATTCTTAATCCTAGTAGACGAAAACGACACCGCCATTGGCGAGATGGAAAAGATGGAAGCCCACCAAAAGGGCCTTCTACACCGGGCGTTTTCGGTGGTGGTGTTTAATGCGGAAGGCAAAATGCTGTTGCAGCAACGCGCTGCGGTTAAGTACCATTCGCCCCTACTGTGGACCAACGCCTGTTGCGGCCACCCACGTCCGAATGAGGAAACGGTAAACGCCGCCAAACGCCGCCTGAAAGAGGAAAACGGCTTTGATTGCGACTTGAAAGAATCGTTTGTTTTTCAATATAAAGCCAGCTTTGACAATGGCTTAACCGAGAACGAAATTGACCATGTTTTTATTGGCCACTACGATGGTGAAATTCCTTTTAACCCTGACGAAGCCGCTGCCGTGCAATGGCTAACTATGGAAGAAATTACCAACCAAGTAGCGGAAAACCCTGAGAATTTTACCGTTTGGTTTAAGATTTTGCTGCAGGAGATGAATGTGTAACCTCTCCCCTTTCTTTCTGCCCGTAAAGCGAGCAGAAATTCATTCCCCTCTCCATAAAATGGAGAGGGGTGTCTGAACGCAGTGAAGACGGGGAGAGGTTTATTACTACCTTTACCCCGTGGAACCCATTACCGCCGATACACTGATTTTAAACGCCCAATGCGTTAACGAAGGGCATATTTTTAAAGCCCATATTGCCATTGAGGGCGGTTTTATCAAAAAGATAATACCCGCTAACGATGCTGAAACCCTTGATTTGGTTAAGGCTAAGCAAACGTTGGACATTAACGGCCAGTACCTTTTGCCCGGCGCTATTGACGATCAGGTACATTTTCGCGAGCCGGGACTTACCCACAAAGGCGAAATTTATACCGAAGCCAAAGCCGCTGTTGCGGGTGGTATTACCAGCTTTATGGAGATGCCCAACACCAACCCCGGTGCTGTAACTAATGAATTGCTGGAGCAGAAATACAGTCGCGCTAGCGAGGTATCATTAGCCAACTATTCTTTCTATATAGGTACTACCAACACCAATATTGACGAGGTGACGGGCATTGACCCCCGCAAGGTGTGCGGTGTAAAAATATTTATGGGCTCGAGCACCGGCAACATGCTAGTTGACGACCCTGTGGCGTTGGAGAACATCTTTAAACACAGCAAAACCCTTATTGCTACGCATTGCGAGGTTGACCCGATGATTAAAGAAAATGCCAACCATTTTAAAGGCATTTATGGCGATGATATTCCGGCATGGTACCACCCGCACATACGCAGCCGAGAGGCTTGTTACGGCTCATCGAGCTTTGCTATAGGCTTGGCGCAAAAGCATAATGCGCGCTTGCATATCCTCCATATTTCTACTGCCGAGGAAACGTTTTTATTCGAGAATAAACCCTTGGCCAAAAAGCGCATTACCGCCGAAGCTTGCATACACCACCTCTGGTTTAGTGATGCGGATTATAAAACCAAAGGCAACTACATTAAGTGGAACCCGGCTGTGAAGTCAGCCTACGACCGTGAACAGATTTTTAATGCCCTGTTGGAAAACCGCATTGATGTTATTGCTACCGACCATGCCCCGCATACTATTGATGAGAAAAACCAAAAGTATGTAGATGCACCATCGGGTGGACCATTGGTGCAACATGCCCTGCCTGCCATGTTAGATTTTTACCATCAGGGCAAGATTACCTTAGAGCGCATTGTAGAAAAGATGAGCCATAACCTGGTTATATTATTTGAGATTGACCGCCGCGGATACATTCGCGAAGGCTACTATGCCG
Organism: Flavobacteriales bacterium; assembly: GCA_031412115.1. Classification (GTDB taxonomy): domain Bacteria; phylum Bacteroidota; class Bacteroidia; order CAMBQF01; family CAMBQF01; genus CAMBQF01. Next base: position 484 of record JANOCJ010000209.1, on the reverse strand, counting down.
ACCTTGTTGCGGTTGATTTGAATGCTCCACAACTGGTAGAGAAAAGCAACGTACTATACAAATGCGGCTGGAGCCCGTTTGAAGGCCATACATTTAAATCGAGCATTAAGCATACGTTTATAAACGGAAACCACGTTTATAACAACGGTGTGTTTGACGAATCATCACGCGGTATGCGGTTGGAATTTAATAGGTAAGAATTGAAAACAGGTAGGATATATATCATTATTGCCTCACTAGCCATTTTAACGGCCTGTGGCGGCGGTTCAGACTCTGTGCCTAGCGAGTATGTGCAATTTGATACAATGGTGCAAATAATGGCCGATATGCACGTTATTGAAGCCAAGGGAAACCTTGCCCGCAGCGGCAGTATGGTCGAGGATAACAAAGTGGCCATAAAAACCGATTACGAGCAGGTATTTTTCAATTACAACACCACGCAGGCCCGCTTTGACAGTTCATACAACTACTACGCCCGCAACCC
>JANOCJ010000208.1:0-3202 GCA_031412115.1 Flavobacteriales bacterium | reverse complement strand
TTAACACTTTTAGCCTCATTGGCGGGCTTAGCCGCTTTAGCAGGTTTGGCTGCTTTTACTTTAGCGGGTTTACTGTGTTCGCCATTCTCGCGCTTGTATTGGCCACCGCCTTTGCCTTTGCCGCCACCTTTGCCGGGGTTTTGCGCCATTACGGGCATTGCCGATAAGGATAGTATAATAACCATTGCGTAAATGGCTTTGATAATTGTTTTCATAACTGTTTGTTTGGGTTATTTTAAACAGAACAGTTGGAGTAGGGGATAAGTTCGTTTTGAGGGGGAATGTATAATTCACAATGCATAATTCACAATGCAGAATTCATAATTCGGTTAACATATTTTTAAAGAATTAATATTATCCCCACAAAAAAAACGCCCACACAAAAATGCGCGGGCGTTTAATTATATATAGGTTAAAACCGTGTTATTGTTTTTTGCCTTCTTTTTTACCTTCTTTTTTCGGTTTGGTGGCTTTGTAGGCTTTTAACTCTTCTTTGGTAATAAAGCCATCGGCATTGGTATCAATAGCGGCAAAGTTTTTCTTAATGTGTTTGCGGTCGCTACCTTCCACTTCGGCCTTGCTAATTTTGCCGTCGTTGTCTTTGTCTATCTCTTTAAAGTTGTCTTTATCGCCACCTTTTTTAGTTGCTTTGTTTGCAGGGGTGGTGGTGGTGGCTGGGGCTTTACTTGCGGGGGCTTGCGCATAGGCGCTTACTGATGCTAATGTAGCCAAAGCAACCAGTGTTAAAATGTTCTTTTTCATATAGTTTATAATTTTATTATGTAGGGTGTATGACATGAATTGTGCCAAAACGTTTAAGTAAGGCAAATGAAAAAATATGGTAAGAAGTAAAAATGTTGAAAAACCAACAATCTCTACCTTTCATTGTTAGTTATTTCCGCTGCTTAAAAAGGTAAAATAACTACCTTTGCAGTCCTTATAAACATACGTTTTCCCTTCCCTAAAAATGAGCAAAGAGCAATTTGTAACCCGCCACATTGGCCCCCGTGTAAAAGAAGTTGAATACATGCTGCAAGTTATTGGCAAGCCAAGCATTGATGCCTTGGTTGACGCTACCGTGCCGCCTGCTATCCGTTTGGCAAAGCCGTTGGATTTGCCTGCCCCGCTTACCGAGCAGGAGTATATGGGCCATATTCAAAAACAGGCTAAAAAGAACAAGTTGTTTAAAACGTATATAGGCACCGGGTACTACAACACTTTTACCCCAAGCGTAATACGCCGCAATATTTTTGAAAATCCGGGTTGGTACACCGCCTACACGCCTTACCAGGCCGAGATTGCCCAAGGACGCCTAGAGGCGTTGCTTAACTACCAAACCGTAGTGTGCGATTTAACAGGCCTGCCTGTTGCCAATGCTTCGTTGTTAGATGAAGGAACATCGGCTGCTGAGGCCATGAACATGTTGCACGGCGTGCGCAGCAAAGACGCTGTAAAACGCAATGCCAACAAATTTTTTGTTTCGGAACTATGTTTCCCCCAAACTATTGATGTATTAAAAACCCGCTCAACGCCACTGGGCATTGAGCTTGTTATAGGCAACCACGAGGAGTTTACCAACGATGGTTCATTTTTTGGGGCATTAGTGCAATACCCTGCCGCCAACGGCGAAGCCATAGACTATAAAGCCTTTGCCGAGAAAGTAAAAGCCAGCGATTGCTTGCTTGCCGTAGCTGCCGATTTATTGTCGCTAACCTTATTAACCCCTCCGGGTGAATGGGGCGCCGATGTGGTAGTTGGCTCGTCGCAACGCTTTGGTGTGCCTATGGGCTATGGTGGCCCGCACGCTGCCTTTTTTGCTACTAAAGATGAGTTTAAACGTGCTATTCCAGGCCGTATTATTGGTGTTTCGGTAGATATGTATGGCCACAAAGCCCTGCGTATGGCCCTGCAAACGCGCGAGCAGCATATTAAACGCGACAAAGCCACATCAAACATTTGCACTGCACAGGCGCTATTGGCTATTATGGCCGGTATGTATGCCGTATACCACGGTGCCGAAGGGTTGAAAGAGATTGCCGAAACCATCAACAAATCAACCGCTTTAGTTGCCAAAACATTAAAAAGCAACAACGTAAACGTAGAAACGAAAACGTTTTTTGATACCATTACCATTGATGCAGGCACTGCCGAAATGCTGGAGAAAATCCGCGTTACAGCCCTTAGCCACGAGATTAACTTTTTATACCACGGCCATAAAATTGGCATATCGTTAGATGAAACCACCACCGTGGCCGACCTTAACGCTATTGTTGATGTGTTTGCACAGGTGTATGGCTTTACCGCTACCGCCTTTACCGCTGCCGATGTTGACAATGCTGCTTCGGCTGTGCCAGCAGGGCTGCAACGTACTTCAAACTACCTAACGCACCCAATTTTCAACAGCTTCCGCTCTGAGAGCGAGATGATGCGGTACATTAAGCGTTTGGAGAATAAAGATTTGTCGCTGGTACATTCTATGATTTCGTTAGGCTCATGCACAATGAAGTTGAATGCCGCTACCGAACTTATCCCCTTAAGCATCCCTGAATTTGGTGCCTTGCACCCGTTTGTTCCGGCTGACCAAGCTTTGGGCTACCGCGAGATATTTATCAGCCTGGAGAAATGGTTGTGCGAGATTACCGGCTTTGCCGCCGTATCGCTTCAGCCAAACTCTGGCGCGCAAGGCGAATACGCAGGCCTTATGGTGATACGTGCGTACCACGAAGCCCGTGGCGACCATCACCGTAACATTGCGTTGATTCCACAATCGGCCCACGGTACAAACCCTGCCAGCGCGGTTATGGCCGGTATGCAGGTAGTAGTTGTTAAAACCGACGAAGATGGCAACGTTGACATTGCCGACCTTAAAGCCAAAGCCGAGTTGCACAGCGCCAACCTTAGCTGCTTAATGGTTACCTACCCATCTACCCACGGGGTGTTTGAAGAGGGTATTACCGAGATAACATCTATCATCCACCAAAATGGTGGTTTGGTATATATGGATGGTGCTAACATGAACGCCCAGGTTGGCCTTACTAACCCCGGCAACATTGGTGCTGACGTTTGCCACCTTAACCTGCATAAAACATTTGCTATACCCCACGGTGGTGGTGGCCCAGGTATGGGCCCTATTGGTGTGGCAGCGCACCTTGCACCATTTTTGCCTAAGCACGCCTTGGTAGAAACAGGTGGAGAGCAGGGC
>JANOCJ010000207.1:0-10798 GCA_031412115.1 Flavobacteriales bacterium | reverse complement strand
GACGCGCCTGTTATTATTACAACTTGATTTTTCATTGCTGTAAAGGTATTAGTTGACAGTTGGCAGTTGGCGGTTGGCGGTACTTTTTTTTACAGATAGATGTTCAAAATTTCTGTGAACTGCGAGCTACTAACTATTAACAGAAGTAAACAAAAAAATCGTACCCTTGTTCTCTACCACTTTCAACACATCCCACAACCATGATAGCAGCAAAAGCATACGCCGCGCATAGCGCAACCGATAAGTTAACCGAATGGAGTTTTGAGCGCCGCGAGGTTGGCGCAAACGATGTTCAGATTGAAATTTTATACTGTGGCGTTTGCCATTCCGATATTCACCAGGTTCGTAACGAATGGGGCGGTTCTAAATTCCCAATGGTACCGGGCCACGAGATTGTTGGCCGCATTACTAAAATTGGCGAAAACGTAGCCAAATTTAAAGTGGGCGATTTAGCCGGTATAGGTTGTTTGGTAGACTCGTGCCGCACCTGTAAGCAATGCGCACAGGGCAATGAGCATTTTTGCGAGAATGGCGCCAGCGCTACCTACAACAGCTTTGAACAGGATAAGAAAACCCCTACTTACGGCGGCTACTCAAACACCATAGTGTGTACCGAAGGCTTTGCAGTAAAGGTATCTGAAAAACTGCCGTTAGATGCAGTTGCCCCGCTATTGTGCGCAGGCATTACCACTTACTCTCCCCTACGTAAATGGAAAGTGGGTAAAGGCCATAAAGTGGCAGTTTTAGGTTTGGGCGGATTAGGCCATATGGCGGTAAAATTTGCCGTTGCCTTTGGTGCCGAAGTAACAGTACTAAGTACATCGGCCAATAAAGAGGAAGATGCCAAACGCCTGGGTGCGCATAACTTTTGCAATACCAAAAATGCTGATGAGGTTAAGCAATACACCAATTATTTTGATTTTATAATTGATACAGTATCAGCACCGCATAACTACGATATGTATTTGAATATGCTGGCGCCAAACGGCGTGCAAATTTGCGTGGGCATTCCGCCTGAGCCTATTAGCATGAATGGCTTTTTACTGTTGGGCAAAAACCGCAGCCTGGTAGGTTCTACCATTGGCGGCATTCCCGAAACACAGGAAATGCTTGACTTTTGTGCCGAACACAATATTGTGTCAGACATTGAACTAATCAACATAAACTATATAAACGAAGCTTACGAACGCATTTTAAAAAGCGACGTTAAGTACCGTTTTGTAATTGATTTGTCTAGTTTGTAGTTCGTTGTTGGTGGTTGGTAGTATTTTAACTAACAACTACGAACCACCAACCATCAACTAATTACTTAACCAACAACTTAGCCGTAGTCCTACTCCGTTGCGTTTCTACCACAATAAAGTATAAGCCCTGCGCCAAGGTTTGAGCATTAATAAAGTAATTGGTAGTACCTGCAGGAATGTTACCATTGTGCAAATCGGCTACTTTTTGGCCTAACACATTGGTTAGGTAAATATGCCCATTGGTTTCGCCTTTGGCTGATACAGGTATACAGGTTATTGCCGATGCCGGATTAGGGTAAGGAAGCAATGGCTTTGCATCAACCTCATATTCAGGCACGCCAATAGTATTGGTATCAATAGGATTACCCAAAATTTTAAATTGGTAAAAACCGGTTGGGGCAGTTATAGGCCTTACCTGTATTTTACCACTGTTTGCCTGGCCCGATATGTAATAGTATATATTAGTAGTAGGCAATTGCGCCGGTATATTAGCCGTCCAAATATCGTTTTGCACATTGGTTAAGCTCATGTTAGCTGTTTGCCATGCCTGAGCAGTATCAGTGGTCCAATAAACAACACCACCATTAATGCCCGATTTATGTTGTATACGAGCATCTACCTGATAGGGTGTGGTATAGTTATAAGTATCTGTTAGCTTTTGATGTACAATAAGCATAGGGGCTTTTACGCCTACGCTATGGGTAATGCAATGCAACGCACCACTTTGCTGAATAATATCGGCACAGGGTATGCCATATACTTTGTAACCGGGCATATTCTCCCTAAAAATACGCAAGGCTGTTGTATCATACTGGTTGCCAAAAATGGGCACTATAATGGTTTTGTTAATTATTACAGAGTTAGTATAAGTGTAGTAATCGCCATTGTTATCAGGGTAATCGCCGCTATTATCAGGAGGTTGTACCATGCGCACTACTTTATAAGGTGTACCAAAATAAGAATTGTAATTAGCGGTAACATAGGCAATGTTTGCTTCTATCTGCGGGCCGTCAGCCTCGCCTGTTGCATATTGGCCTACCAGCAGGGTTTCTTCGTCTAGCAACTTCATATGCATATCAATATGGTGTATCCCATCATAGGGCAAAGTCTCCATTTTAATATAGCGCTCAATGCCCATAAACTTCTTCATTATGGTATCAATCTGCGCCTCGGTTTTGTCGGTATTTTCATCTAATATTAATTCCGACGAAAAGGCAGTGCCTACGCCATCGCTCATGTAATTGCCGCCGGTATGCACCAATTTATAAGGGGCTTGCGATGTTTGGAATAGTTGAATACCTGCTTTATTGGCAATAGCGCGGCAGGTTGTATCATCTTTAGGGCGTGGACGGTTGTATACCCAATCTACATATATCAGCGAATCCACATCGTTCATATACACACTGTTGGCGCTATAGTCTCGCGCCCAAATGGTATTAAACGGGGCTTCAATAAACTTTACATTACTAGTAATAGGTATGCTATTACTAGTTAGGTTGCTTTTTACTGTGTTAGAGTCTGTACAAATAACATACACCTTACATTCCGTTTGGGCATATTGTATAATCTTACGGTGTATAGCCGGAAAACTTGTCCACGTAACAATTAAGGCATCGGTTTCTTCCCACTGGGCCATGGCGCGCAACGGGCCAATAGGTGGGGTTGTAATACCCGCAGCCTTTTGGTTAAAAGACTCCAAATAGGCGGGCATTTGTTCTTTTTCTCCCGGCCCCCAGCCTACTGGCAGGGTTTGGGCATTAGCAGATAAGGTGAGCAGAGCCAGTACAAGGGCAGGGTAAAAATATTTCATAGATGCGATATAATAGGCTAAGGTAAGAAAATCTGAACCAAATTAGGGTTGCGATGACATACACTTATTATACTCCTCAACCATTAGCGGAATATCTTTAAGCCTAAGGTTATAAATGCGGTAGGTGCCATCTTCAATCTTTTTAACTACCGCCGGGCAATCCCTAAAATATTCCAACAACATGGTTTTAATGCGTATGCGGTTAAAGGTTAGTTCGGCATTATCACTCTCTACAAATACAAAATTGCTACCGGGCTTTTTTAAAAAATACATATAGCTTTTTTTGTCGCCATAATAAATATAAAGGCTCATGGGGCCAACTACCAACTGCTTAATAAAAACGGCCCAAACATCTTTACCCAATTTGCTTTTGTAGGTTATAAAGCGCTCATTTGCTCTTACATAGCTACGTACAAATGGGGGGGTAAAGTAAATTTTTATGCCTCGGCTGTTTTTAAACCGTATACCATGACTAGCATCGTATTTGGCATCAGATAGTATGTTATTACCTTTCTTAATAAAGCCACTAAACGTATCTCCCTGAATAGTAACCACATAGCCGGGCAGCCAGCCGCTGTTTTGCGCTACCAGACACAAAGGCAAACAAAAAAACAGAAGTAAAATACTTAGCTTCAATAATTTAATTTATTTCAAGAACAAAGAAAAAGGTAATTATTATTACTTTCGCTAAAAAATCTAAAAAAGTAATGAAAAAACTACTTTATCTCATTCTTGTTGTAACCGTTTTTAACAACGCTACACTACTTGCCCAAACTACCAAAAAATCGAAAGAGAAAGAAAGCAGAGACTTTGAATTTACCGAAGGTGCTGAAATTAAAGAACGTAAGCTTTCCCTTATGTCATCAATGGTAGGCCACGATGGCAGCAATACTTACCTAATTGGGTTTCGCCCCAAAGGCATTATCATCGGTTTTGTACCTATCATCAGCATGCGCTACATTTTCCAATCATACAATTTGGATAATATGGCGCTTGACAAAGCCCACCGCCAAAGTGCTTTTGGTAAACAGTTTAAAAACAACCGTTTTATTGCCAGCGACATGATTGGTGACGAGCCTTACATGTTTACCTACGAAAACGTTAAGAAAAAAGGCAAAACATCGGTAGACATCAATTACTACACAATTGATAAAACTACGATGAAACCATCGGCCAAAAACAAATTGGTAACCATACCCAAAGCCAGCGTACCTACCAGCAGCAAGCTGCGTTACGTAATGGGTATAATGAGAAATATGACCAACAACGAGGAGAAAATTTCGGGTGTAAACTACCTACGCTCTCCCGACAAAAAAACTATTTATATAGTAACCATTGTTGAAGAAAAGAAAAAATCAAAAGGCGGCAAAAAGAACAAAAGTGAATCATACTTAGTATATGTAAATGCATTTGACAACAGCTTTGAATCGCTTTGGGAAAAACAAGAGAAAGTAAAATTTGACAACGCAGGTACAGCTTTTACCGGTATTGATGCCGATAACATTGGCAACGTATACTTTACCGTAAAAGACTATAAAGAAAAGAGGAAAGGCGAATCGAAAAAACAAGGCATACGTAACTACGAGTACAAACTGTATTACATAAGCAAAGAAAAAGATGAGCTGCAAGAAGTAAAACTTGACCTTGCCGATAAGTTTGTAACCGAAATGAACGTAAAAGTATTTGACGATAGTGTTGGTGCGGTTTGTACAGGCTTTTACTACGACGACAACTCTAAACGCAAACAAGACAACGTATCGGGCGCTTTTGTTGGCTTAGTTGATAAAGATAGCAACGAGATGTTGGACGAAAACTTTTATGAGTTTGGCGACGACCTTTATTCTCAAGACGTTAAAGTAAAAACCTTCAACTTTTTTGGCAAACAAAAAGGCGCTAAAAAAGACGAAAAGGGTACAGAAGATATTGAACTACGTAAAGTATACGTAAGGCCCGACGGAAAAATTATTGTTACCGGCGAACGTTACTATATGTATGTAGTTGTTACTACATCAACCAACGGAAGGACTACCACCACCCGTACCGAATACCATTATATACACAACGATATATTAGTTACCTGCATTACCCCAGCCGGCCAAACCGAATGGAGCGTACGCATACCAAAATACCAACACCAGGTAAATGGTACTTACCTTTCATCATTTATACCTATTATGGTTGGCAACAGCGTATACTTTATTTATAACGACCATCAGGACAATGCTAAACTAACAACATCGGGCACTTTTTCGTATGCTGATTTGGGTGGCAAAAAAAGCGCCGTAGTATGTGTTAAAGTAGATGAAGATGGCGAAGTAAACAAATACAAACTAAGTTCTAAAAAAGAACTTGACGGCATGGTTTGCATTAGCGGCGCCAACAATATTGACAACAAAAAAATTATTATACCCATTATGAGTAAATGGGGAAGGCTACGTAAATTTGGTATAGTTGACTTTAAAGCGCCAAAAGAGTAATTTTGCCGTGTGGATAACTATAAACTATGCCCCAACGGGCACTACTATAACAGCGCTTTAAGCGACTGCCCTTACTGCCCCAAGGCACAGAATACTGTGCCCGGGGGCAATTTGGACGACAAAACAGTAATACATAACCCCCAACCTGTTTTGGCCAACGACGACAAAACCCGTGTATTTAACCCGCCTGCGGCAGATGAAGGCATATCGGACAAAACCCGTATAATTCCCCCATCGGCGCAACCGGTGGTTAGTGCCGTTACGCATATTGAGCCTGCCAAAAACAACCGCAAACTGGTTGGCTGGCTGGTATCGTACACCATTGACGAGAACGGGGTTGACTACAAACTGTTTGAGGGGCGCAACAGCATTGGTGCCGATAGCACCAATGATATTGTTTTAGGCAACGATGTGTCGGTATCGTCTAAACACCTTACCATTCTTTTCCGTTTGGGAACTTTTAAGTATAAAGATGAGTTATCTACCAACGGAACGTTTATAAACGACCAGATTGACGATGAAGGCAACCTGAACGATGGCGACATGGTTAAAATAGGCAACACTATTTTCCGCTTTCGCTCCGCTTTATAATTTTAACTTGCATCCTCTTTTAAATTAAGATATGATAAAGCATAAATTCATTCTGCTATTTTTTGCATGCTTTGCTTTGGCTACTACAGCCACAGCACAAAACAGCTTTACCATTAACCAAACAGATACTTCGGCCTTTCCTGAGCTGAAGGCAACAGTATTGGTAAAAGCCGGAGAGAAGCCCCAAAAGGCCGACTTTAAAGTTATAGAGCAAGACACCCCGCTGGAGTTTACCATGAATTTGGTAGAAGAAAAAGAGGGCAACAAGCAAATTGCTATTTTCTTTTTAATAGAGAATACCGGCAACACCAAAGGCAAAGCGCTGAATGATATTAAAACGGGCCTATCTGAAGCATTGCTAACCTTTAACGGCAGCCAAATGCTAAACCTGGGCACCTTTGGCCGAGCGCAAAGCAACGGCAACGCATTTAACGCCCTTAGCATTGAATATACTGCCGATAGCCGGTCGTTAAGTTCTTCGGTATCGGGCATTAATGCCGTAAAAGATACCAGCACCCGTTCTGATGTTTTTAAAGGTATTGATGAGTGTTTAGATTATATAAACGGCCGCGTAGGCTTACCTGCCAACAAAATACTTATTGTGCTTTCTGCCGGGGTAAATAATAGCAAATCGCCCATAAAGGCCGATGATGTTATTTTAAAATCGAAGCAAACAGGCATACCTGTTTACTCGCTTATTTACCCATCATACAACCGTTATGCGGGCGATAATTTGAAACGCATTAGCGACAATACCAAAGGACTAAGCCGCACGGTTACTTCGTCGTCTGACGTGTCTAACTACGTGCAGGATTATGTAGAAAATTTTACCAAAAAAGCAGGCCAAACCATACAGTGCGAACTATTGTTTAAAACCACAGCCGAGGCTGATGGCAAAGAACATAAAGTAGATATTGACTACAAAGGCACGCGCCTAACAGCCATATTTAATGCCCCAAAAGGTGGCGAAGGCTTTTTAAGCTTAACACTGTACATTGTTATTGCTGTGCTTATTATTGCGCTAATTGTGTTCTCTATATTTATGGCTATACTGGCTAAACGCAAGCGCGATGCCCGTAAGGCTACCGAAGAAAAACGGTTTAAAGAAATGGAGCAGAAAAATCAGCGTACGCAGGAAGAAACCAAGCGCCGCCAGCTAACTGACCCCGGTACTTCACACAAAGCCGACCTTAAGAAAACTGTTATTAGTGGCACTACCCAAAACCCTACGCTTAATGTGTATTTGGGTAATGATAAACAGACCTATAACCTTAAGCCTACCCAAATTACCGTAGGCCGCGCAGCTACCAATAATATTGTGGTTGCCGATCAAACGATATCATCAAACCACGCTTTGTTTACCTACGAAGGTGGGCAGTATGTGTTGACCGATTTAAACAGTACCAACGGCAGCTTTGTAAACGGCAAACGCATTACCAAGCAGCCGCTAAAAAATGGCGACCTTATCCGTATGGGTGCTATAGAAATGAAGTTTAGCCTATAATGCAGCTTAATTTTAAGCAATCGGGCACAGGGCCTGCGCTGGTTATTTTGCATGGCTTTTTGGGCAGTAGCGATAACTGGGTAACGCTGGCTAAAAACGTTTTTGCCCCACACTTTACCGTGTATTTACTAGATGCCCGCAACCATGGCGAATCGCCACATGCGGATGAGCATAGCTACAAATTAATGGTAGCTGATTTATTGGAATTTCTCGACCAACAAAAGATTGAAAAGGCTACTATTATGGGCCACTCTATGGGTGGAAAAACAGCCATGTTTTTTGCTTGTGAGCACCCGGAACGGGTGGAGAAATTGATAGTGGTAGATATGATGCCCGGCATATACGAGCATAGCAATTTGCCTGTGGTAGAAGCCATGGAAAAACTGGACTTTGATACCATTAAAACCCGCAAACAAGCCGATGAATTACTACAACAATACCTGCCCGATTTTGGACTGCGCCAGTTTATATTAAAGAACATTTATTGGGAGACTAAAGAGCGCCTCGGCTGGCGACCAAACCTGCCTGTGCTGCACGAGCAGATAGACCACCTGAACGAAGCCCTTCCCGCTAATTATACCTACACCGGCCCTACCCTATTCATCCGCGGTGAAAACTCCGACTACATTGGTGGCCCCGAAGCCATGGACATTGCCCAGCATTTCCCTAACTCAACCATAGAAACTATTGACGGCGCCGGCCACTGGGTACAAGCCGAGAAACCGGAAGAGTTTGGGGAAACCGCTATGCGGTTTTTGAGTAGTCAGTAGTCGGTAATCAGTAGTCAGATTTTTAAAGCTCTCCCTTGTAAAGGGAGTACCTTTTTGCAAAGCAAAAAGGGGAGGGATTGTTTCCCAAATCAACGTCATCCCTGCGAAAGCAGGGATCTCCTACGACTCTATTAAGCCCTATAGCTTCCCGTCATTCCCGCGCAGGCGGGAATCTCACTAAACCTTTATATATTAGCGGCTCAAATTAAATCTATGGATAATTTCTTTTTAATTATTGCTATAATTATTAGTGGGGGCGTATTAGCATATGCCATTTTAAATAATATACAATACAGAAAAATACTACGAAAAGTAAAATCGAATGAAAAACTAGAAGAGAAAGAATTATACTTTGAGTTAAAAACTAGGATGCAATTAATCGTATCTATTTTTTCTATTTCAGCAGTAGTTGCAGCATATTTTGGATTTACGACAGAAGAGAGTATAAATAAGTCAATAGATACTCAAGTTCGTAATAGTTTTGCCTACCATGATTCTATATTACAAGTATCAAGAAACGACCACAAAACATTAAAACAATCTTATGATACTCTAAGAAAATCATATATAATATTAAAAAACGAGTTTAACCATTTTCAAAATTTTGTAAAAAATAATAGCATTGCTGGGGCATATATCGTAACAAATAACACTATTAAAACAGGCGAAATTTTAAAGATCTATTATAAAAATCTTATTACGGATAAGGGAGCAAAATTACCAAGCATAAATAAAAGGCCACTAGTTAGTCTGTCTGGAGATGATTCAAAACATATTACATTAGAAAATGTAGCAATAGACTACATTGAAATACAAGCAGATGGTTATGAAGGCCCAAATGGAGAAAAGGAAAAAACACTCTCTTTTGACATTTTAATATTTATCCCTCAATAATTCGTTGCGCTGCGAAGCAGCGCTTGCGTTAGGGATAGTAGCGACAGCCCCGAGGTACGAGGGCTACAGCGGATAGCCCGACCCGCCACAGGCGGGGAACGCCCACAAAAATCCCTCCCCCTCACTACGTTCGGGTACTCCCTTTAAAAGGGAGAGTGGTTTCCTGACCATCACCGTAGGAGATCCCGTGTCAAGCACGGGATGAAGGGAATGAAACTTTTTTCACTAAATTCGCATTCCCAAATTCAATTAAAAATGATTGACTACACAAAAGATGCCGACGGCATTGCTATTTTGAGCTTTAACATGGTGGGCCAGCCCATGAATGTGATTAACGAACAATCGTCGGCTGCCTTTAAAACGGTGCTGGAAGAGGTTTTGGCCGATAAAGAAATTAAAGGGGTAATTGTTACCTCGTCTCGCCCGGAGTTTATTGCCGGCGCGGATTTAAATATGATTCTGGGCCTTACCAAGGCCGAGGAAGTGGTGGAGATGACGGGCGAACTGCACAAGCTTTTCCGCGCTATGGAAAAAAGCGGTAAGCCTTTTGTAGCTGCCATTAACGGCACTGCCTTGGGTGGCGGCTACGAGCTTTGCTTAGCTTGCCATTACCGTGTTTGCCTTGACGATAGCCGCATACAAATTGGTTTGCCCGAGGTACAACTGGGCTTGCTTCCCGGTGGTGGTGGTACCCAACGCTTACCCCGTATGATTGGTATGCAGGGCGCATTGCAGTTGATGCTGGAAGGCAAACGCCTTCGTCCGGCACAAGCCAAAAGCGAAGGATTGGTTGACCAACTGGTAGCTACTAAAGACGAGCTTATTCCGGCAGCTAAGAAATGGATTTTAGAGGTAGGCAAAAAAGCCCAGCCTTGGGATGTTGACGGTTACAAAGTACCCGGCGGTGGCGTACAGTCGCCAAACGGCGTAATGGTGTTTACCGCAGGCGCTGCCCTGTTGATGAAGAAAACGTATGGCAACTACCCCGCTGCCCAATACATAATGAATTGCGTGTACGAAGGCATGCAGCTTCCGTTTGACAAAGCCCTTACGGTAGAAGCCCGCTACTTTGCCAAAGCCGTGCTTAGCAAAGAAAGCAAGCACATGATTCGCACACTATTCTTTAACCTGAACGAGGCCAACAAAGGCGCTGCAAGGCCAAAAGAAATTGGCGAAATACCGTTGAAAAAAGTAGGCATTTTAGGTGCGGGTATGATGGGCGCAGGCATTGCCTACGTATCGGCCGAAGCCGGTTTGGAGGTTGTATTGAAAGACGTAAGCCTTGAGGCTGCTGAAAAAGGCAAAGACTATTCTAAAAAATTATGGAGCGGCAAACTAGCCAAAGGGTTTATGACCCAGGAGAAGTTTGACACGCTGCTTAACCGCATTAAAGCCACTGATAACGCGGCTGACCTTGCCGGTTGCGACCTTATTATTGAGGCTGTTTTTGAAGACCGTAACCTGAAGGCTACCGTTACCAAAGAGAGCGAACCGCATTTGGTGGAGAC
>JANOCJ010000206.1:0-3683 GCA_031412115.1 Flavobacteriales bacterium | reverse complement strand
CCGCAGTAATGGTGTATGATATAACAGGCCGCCAAATGGATAGCTACACCATAGCGCGCGATAATACCCTGCTAACGCTTCCACTGAAAGGCTATACCAATGGCATGTATTTTTACCGCATTGCGGTAGATGGTAAGCTATACCACGCCGGTAAGTTTGTGGTGGCGAGGTAGGGTTAGGTTTTTGGTGCTAGGTTATAAGGGTAGTATTTTCTGTCCCTTATTATTTGCTGTGTTATTCCCCAATAAAACTATTTAGTTTTTCTACGGCTTGGGGCCAAAGGGTGGCTTGCATATTCTTTTTAAAGAACCCAAAATGGTCTATCTTTTTTAAGCCAAACTGCTGTGGGCTTATTTTTTGAAAGCTAATTTGGGCTGTACTTTTTACATTATTCCAAAAAGAGGGGATTGAGTTTTTGTTTGATATTGGGTCGTCGGTAGCCCATACTATATGCACCGGAAAGGTGTAGTTTTGAAAGTTGCCGGTGGGCACTGTTTTGCCATAAAATTTAGCATTAAAAAAGTATTCGGGTTGTTCGCACCAGTCGCGCCACTCAAGGGCCACGTTTTTAGGCAAATCTTCCATAATACCAAAACGCTTGGCAGCAATATGCCCCGTAAACAATAGGCTTATAGGGGTAAAAATGTAAAAGAAATAGTTAGACAACATACGGTAGCCCAATGGCATGTGGGGCATATACCCTGTTGAAACTGCAAAACCCAGCAGCCCATTTACATTGCTTAAATCATCAACAAAACCAAGTTGTTGGCCGCCTGCGCTATGCCCAACTATTACTAAGGGCAGGTTTGGGTAACGGTTGGCTAGGTAATTTTTAACGGCGGGCATATCCTTCAAACCATAATCGCTAAAGGTATAATTGCAGCCTTTTAAACTTAGGGGTGCAGACTCTCCGCTACCGCGATAATCCCACAAACAACACAGGTAATTATGCTCCGTTAGGTATTGTAAAAAAGGAAGGTAAAACTCTTTTTTAGCCGCCGTTCCGGTATTGAATTGCACAACAGCTTTAGGGTTTTGGGGTATAAGCAATAGGCCCTTTAAAACTACACCATCGGCGCAGGTTATGCTTATTTTTTCGTTGGTAACCATGCAGTACTATTTAACTACTGCAAAATTTACCATTACAAACTTATTAGCAGTTAACATATGTTACAATCGGGCACAAACTATAGTAGACTATACCACGCCGATAAGTTTGTAGTGGCGCGGTAGGCTTAATTTTTGCTAAGCAATGCTATAAGTTCGGTATTATCCTGCCCTATGGCATAGTCTAACGCTGTTTTGCCAAACCTATCTACCTGGGTGGTATTTACATTGTATGCAAGCAGCAATTTTGCAATAGCAGTATGGCCAAATGTGCTGGCAAAAAACAAGGCATTAGCTTGGCTTCCGTTTACAATGTTAGGGTTAGCATTATGCTCTAACAATAGCTGTGCAATGGCCGCATTGCCTTTAAAACTAACGCCCATTAGGGCCGTGTTGCCGGTATTATCAGCAACATCAGGATTGGCCTTGTTAAGCAAAAGCCATTTTACACTTTCGGCATTGCCATTGTATGCCGCTAAAATTAGCGGGGTATAACCTTTGCTATCAACGGTATCAATATTACCACCACTTTGCACAAAGGCGCTTAGCTTATCTACAGCATTTTCTCGCGCAGCGGCAAATACATCAATTTGTGCATTGGCCACAAAAAAAGAAAGCATTAACAGGGGTATAAAAACAAATTTTTTCATAATAGCAGCTATAATTAAGGGGGAAAAGAATGCCTTTTCCCCCTTGTATATTTATATTTTAAATGTAGCAATAACCTCAGCCTCGGTAAGGCCCAGCTCTTTTATTAGGCGTGTGCCCAATGTTTTATCGGCTTGATAAAAATGGCCTACCATTGTTTTTACTACCTCTTTATTGGCAATGGGTCGCAAATCGCCCACAAGGTTAGCCACCAAATGGTTTTGCCCTATTTCATCAAGGCTGCGGAAAAAATCGCCGGCTTGTTTAAAATCGTTGGTTTTAGTTATTTTCATTTGCACGGTACTCACATCGCCATAGCGCGCCGGTGTAAGCTTAGCCGATGGAGTTTCGGTTTTATTTTCGTTACGCGATGGTTGGTAATTTACATCGCTGGCGGTGCCGCGTTTACTTAAGGCACCATCTTGATTATTAGTATTTACAGCCGTTTGCGGGGCATTTACCGTTACCTGGTGAAAATTGGCTCCTAAGCGGTAGCGTTGTGTATCAAAATAAGAAAATAAGCGGCCTTGCAAAAGTTTGTCTTCAGATGCCTCAACACCCGGTATTAATGAACCTGGAGAAAAAGCGGCCTGCTCTACACTTTCAAAAAAATTATCAGGCACTTTATTTAAGGTCATAGTTCCTATCAACATAGGTTTTATAAGTTCTTCCGGCCAGTTTTTGGTAGCATCTAAGGGATAAAAATCATACTTGCCAAAATCTTCTGCTTTAATCATTTGCACATACAAATCCCACTGCGGAAAGTTGCCTTGCTTAATGTTAGTATATAGGTCGTTGGTGGCATGTATAAAATCTGCTGCCTGTATTTTTGAGGCCTCTTCGGCACTAAGGTTTTTTTCACCCTGCTTGGTTTTCCAGATATATTTTACATATACCACTTCGCCTTTGGCATTTACCCATTTAAAGGCGTGCACGCTAGAGCCATTCATTTGCCTGTAGTTGGCCGGTATGCCATAGTCAGAATACAAGCGCATAAGCATGTGGGTCGACTCGGGAATGTTAGAAAAGAAATCAAAATAACGGGCAGGCTCCTGTTTATTGGTTACCGGCGATGGCTTTAATGAATGGACCATATCAGGAAACTTAATAGCATCGCGGATAAAGAATACCGGCAGGTTGTTACCTACAATATCATAGTTACCCTCTTCGGTGTAAAATTTAGTAGCAAAGCCACGCGGGTCGCGCAAGGTTTCGGGCGAGCCATTGCCGTGTATAACGGTAGAAAAGCGCACAAAAACCGGTGTTGATTTACCTTTTTGACCAAATAATTTAGCCTTAGTAAAACTTGAGAAATCGCCTGCTGAAACAAATTCGCCAAAAGCCCCTGCGCCACGGGCATGCACTACCCTTTCGGGTATACGTTCGCGGTCAAAGCTGGCAAGTTTGTCTAACAAGTTAATATCTTGCAACAACACAGGCCCTTCGTTACCTACAGTTTGAGAGTTTTGATTATCGCCTACCGGGGCACCGGTATTTGTTGTTAGCGGCTTTTGTGCCATAATATGGCCAAAGCTGCTCAATATTAGTAATAAGGTTAACTTTTTCATTGCTCTGTTGTTTTATTTGCAACAAAGTTAGGCGCGTACATCCATAATCAAAATTGATAATATATATATCAATATAGACAGAGACTATACTAAAAATAAATTATAGCTGCATAAATTGCTACCCATACGATTATAAAAAATGCAAGTAGCGAAAATGTGCCCATGTGTTGCTTCAAGTCTTTCTTAATTAAAAGCCTATAAAGTGTCCAAAGCAAAAACGCTAGTGCGAGTATAATTCCGAAGTAAATACGCATAAAAACGGCTGTTTTTAAAATTGAGGGACAAGGTAATACATATTGTAGAGCGTAGCGAAACACTTTTAAAACAAACCCCTGTAGCGCTTTTTTTATTAAACTGTTT
>JANOCJ010000205.1:0-2437 GCA_031412115.1 Flavobacteriales bacterium | reverse complement strand
GAACTTTATTGTAGGCCAGGTGCAGCACATTGTTGAGCCGGTTGAAAACCTGCGCATTATTTACGGTGCCGATGTTATGCTAACCCGCCCCAACACCCAAGGCACCATTAACGGCGAAAACGAAGACAGCGATAACATTAGCGAATACGGCGTATATGCACAAGCGCAATACCAGCTTAGCGAAAAATGGAAGTTTATTGCCGCTACCCGTGCCGACTATCACAACTTTGTAAAAAAGGTATTTATGTCGCCACGTGCGGCTATTGTATACAAACCGGTTGAAAGCCAAACGTTGCGTTTAACCTATAACCGCTCATTTAGCTCGCCAACATCAAACAACGTAAACTTAGACATACTTCAAATTAGCGATGCCTTTGGCTTTAACGGCTCAAGTGGCTTAAGCCCTATTTTAGGTTCAAACACGTTGAATACCGATGTGCGCGTATACGGCAACCGCAATGGCTATAACTATAGCTATGGTGCAGGTGGCCTGCCTCAGTTTAGGAGCGTATTTGCCGGTTTGGCAAATAACCCTGCAGGTAACAATACCACCTATTTTAACTATAACGATACTGCATTTAACCGCACCGCCTGGACTGTTGCTTTACTTGGCTTTTCGCAAAGCGATGCTGTGCCCCTTAACGTAAAACAAGCGTTAGGCCCATTGATTGGCTTTGGCTCGTTAACCGGCGCAGGCGAGGCTATTTCGCACATGATTAAAGCCGTTGACTTAACATCGGGTGGCTTTACCGGCCCAATACTTGACCCTAAAAACGTTAAAGACTTAGGCAAACTGGTAAACTCGCCAAACCAAACTATTGAGTTGGGCTGGAACGGTGTTATCAGCGAAAAATTCTTAGTATCGGTTGACCTTTGGGGCTCTAAAATTACCGACTTTGTAAGCCCGCTTACGGTAATTACCCCCAACATATTTTTAGATGCAGCATCGGTAACAGCGTACTTAAAACCCATTGTTGACGCAAATATTGCCAACCTTACAGGCGCGCAATTAACTACGCTTAACACCTATTTTGGTACTACTACCAATGAGCAACTATCGCAAGCGGTTGCTAACCTGTATGGCAATGTAGCATCGCAAGTGCCATTTGGCACAGTATCGCCAACCCAAGCGCGTGGAAATGAAGTTATTTTAACCTATGGCAACTTTGGCGATATTACCCTTTGGGGCACTGATGTTGGCGTTACTTACTTTGTATCGCCAAACGCCCGTATTGGCGCTACTTACTCTTTTGTAAATAAAGATGAGTTTGAATCGGAAGGCATACAAATTGCCTTAAATGCACCGCAACACAAGTTTAACATAAACGGTAGCTACAGCTTTAAAAAAGCCGGCGTTGATTTAGGCGCACGCGTACGTTGGCAAGATGGTTTTCCTGTAAACTCAGGCGTATACGTTGGTAATGTAGAAGATATTTGGACTGTTGACGCTAACGTTATGTACTCTTTTTGGTTTGCAAAAACATTTAAAATTGGTGTAAACGCAAGCAACTTGCTAAACAACAAAAAAGCACAGTTTGTAGGCACCCCACAAATTGGCCGCCTTGTATTAGGCCGTATCCAGTATTCTTTCTAAGAGGAAAGAGTTAAGAGACGAGAGCCGAGAGGAAATACTTTTAGAAAAGCCCTGCCAATTTTGGCGGGGCTTTTTATATTGCTGATTTTTATCATTGTACTACACACATCGTTAGCCTAGCTTTACTTAATAATTAAACAAATTGAGCTAAAATTATCTTATCTACGCACACGCTTACACTAATTACATCTACTTGCCCGGTATTTACAAATTATTTTTCCCATTTGTATTTATTGGTTATTTTTTAAAGGGAAGAGAAACATATACTCCAGAATATGTCTGATTCTATTTTATCTACCAACGCCTTTATTAAGGAATTAGCGGAATTTTATGCCAGCCCTGAAAAGGATAGTGCTAAAAACACCGACAGGATTGTTGAGATTTTTTTACACCATTTAGACCCTCCGGTAAAAAAAAATATGGTAGAAAAGCTTTATAACGAAATACATGGTATTGGCAAATATGAAATTATGCAATCGCTAGGCCTATCAACCCAAGCTGATGCTATCCAACATCAAAAAGACGTAATTGCTTTGCAAGAAAGTAATGAGCGGTACGATTTGGCTGCCAAAGCTACTAAAGATATTATTTGGGATTGGGATTTACAGCCCGATGGCAAATACATTACCGGAGGCTATTCTCCCTACAAAACCTATGGACGGCACGATGGGAAAACCGACTTAACAGATTGGGGCGCTGATATACACCCCGACGATAGGGTGCGTGTTTTGACCCACCTTAAAGAAACCATTGAAGACCCTAAAGAGGTGTATTGGGAAGATGAGTACCGTTTTATATTAAAAAATGATGAAATAGTATATATACAAGATTGTGGTTATATAG
>JANOCJ010000204.1:0-1809 GCA_031412115.1 Flavobacteriales bacterium | reverse complement strand
CAACCAAAAGCCTGACTTGGTAATTGCGGTAGACAAAGCCTATTTAATAAAGGGCAACAATGCCGATAATTTTTTGGTGATGCGCCTGCCTTATCAAATTGCTAAAGATACTTTTGTAAAGTATATTGAGTTTGTACCCGGCAACCGCAAGGCTGTGCACCATGTTAATGCCAACCTGCTTAGCTACGATTTTGACAAAAAGAAAAACGTATTTGAAGGCCAGCGCTATGTGGTAGAAAACTGGAGCACTGCCGATGAAGGCCAACGTAAGCTGGATAAAGTATCAACCATACATAATACTATTGGTATTCCTAATGATGATGGTACTTACCCGCTGCTTACCTATTCGGTTAGCAACTACCTGCCGGGAGCTATGCCGTATATGTATCCCGATGGTATTGGCGGCTACCGCTTTAAGCAAAAAGGTGCTTTGTATTTGAATGATATGCATTATGGCCCACAGGCCAAAGACGAGAAAGACAGTTCATACTTTAATATATATTTTGCCCCCAAAGCACCCGATAGGCCCACCGGCGAATTTATTTTGGGCACGTTAAGCACCGCAGGAAAAGCCCCTGTAACCCCTGCATTAATAGTGCCGCCCAATACAGTAAAAACATTTAAGGCCGAAATGGTTATCCCTAACGATATATCGTTGCTTACTATTGTGCCACACATGCACCTTATTGGTAAAAGTTTTAAAGCCTATGCTATTTCGCCAACAGGCGATACCATACGGTTGATTAAAATAAATAATTGGGATTTTAGGTGGCAGTATTTTTACACCTTTAAGAAGATGTTGAAGATACCGGCCGGTAGCAAAATTATTGCCGAAGGCACGTTTGATAACACAGCTTTAAACCCCAACAACCCTTATTCTCCTCCTCAGGAAATACGCGAGCGCGAAGGCAGCATGCGCACTACCGATGAGATGTTTCAACTTATTTGTGTGTATGTAAATTACAAGCCTGGCGATGAGAATGTGTCGTTGGAAGGGAAGTAATTAACTCACCACAAAACTCTCGCCCATTTCAGGTATATCAATATTATTGTAACCCAATGCCAGCAGCTTTTCTTTGTACGATTTTTGGGCATCGTATTCACCATGAACTAAAAAGGTACGTTTAACCTGTTTAGGGTCTTGGCATTTAAGCCACTCCAGCATCTCGCTATAATCGGCATGTGCGCTATAAGCGTGCAACTCTTCTATCTTGGCTTCTACGTTATAATATTCGCCAAAAATACGCACACGTTTTTCGCCACGAATTAGCCTGTCACCCAACGAACCGCCCGGAACAAACCCTACTATTAATACTGTATTTCTTTTATCGCCAATATTCTTTTTCAAATGGTGTTTTATACGCCCGGCCTCTAGCATACCCGACGAGGATATAATAATACACGGTTCGTGCATGGCATTTATCGCCATCGATTCTTCTACATTTCGGGTATAATGCAAATTGCTAAAGCCAAAAGGGTCGGGGTCGCGTTCCATGTATTTGGTAATGTCTTCATTAAAACACTCGGGGTGGTCGCGCATTATATTGGTGGCATTTACTGCCAACGGGCTATCAACAAATACTTTAATAGATGGCAGCAAACCCTCGGTACGCATACGGTCTAGCGTATAAACCAGTTCCTGTGTCCTACCCAAGCTAAATGCGGGTATTATTAGCTTGCCTTTGCGGCGCATGCAAGTATCTGTAACAATATCAAGCAGGCGGTTTTTAGCATTCTCTTTGGGTTCGTGCAGGTGGTCGCCGTAGGTACTTTCGCTAATTATATAATCAGCTTGTGGGGCTGGGTCGG
>JANOCJ010000203.1:0-2361 GCA_031412115.1 Flavobacteriales bacterium | reverse complement strand
CTAATACCACAGGCAACGGATGGTAATTGTGGGCGCCATAGCGGTCTTCCAAATCAATAAGTTCCTGCGAAAGGGTAGTATGGGTAGATACGGATTGCATACAGCAAAGGTAAGCAACTGAAAATTGATAAGTGATAACTGATAGTTTTATTTACTTCTCAAACACTCTCAATTGTCAGTTATCAACTATCATCTAATAAATTACCTTTGCCCCGTGAAAAAAATCCAAATAATAGAGCAGGTAGAAGTTACGGGCATTACTGCCGAGGGATTGGCCATTGGCCGCCATAACGATATTGTAGTGTTTATACACGGCGCCGTGCCGGGCGATGTGG
Source organism: Flavobacteriales bacterium (assembly GCA_031412115.1). GTDB lineage: Bacteria > Bacteroidota > Bacteroidia > CAMBQF01 > CAMBQF01 > CAMBQF01. The sequence goes on along the minus strand of JANOCJ010000203.1, from coordinate 2,026 downwards.
TGGATATTCAAATCACCAAAAAGAAATCGAACTACCGCGAGGGAAAGGCTATTAATTTTCACCAACACTCTGCTAAGCGCGTTACACCCCCTTGCGAGCATTTTGGCTTGTGTGGTGGCTGCAAATGGCAAAATATGGGCTATGAGTTTCAACTGGAATATAAAGCGCAACAGGTAGAGCAAACTTTGCGCCGTTTGGCTAAGGTTGATTTGCCTGCTATAGAACCTATTTTAGGGTCGGTTAACGAGTATTTTTACCGCAATAAAATGGATTTTGCCTTCTCGGCAAAGCAATGGCTTACGCACGAGGAAATGCTGCAAAACATACCCTTTGCCCCTGCGTTGGGATTTCACGTGCCCAAGTATTTTGATAGGATTTTAAATGTAAATAAATGTCATTTACAGCCCGACCCATCCAACGAAATACGGACCGGGATTAAGGATTTTACAACGCAAAACGAATATACTTATTTTGATGCGCGCCATAAAACAGGCTTTATGCGCAACCTTATTATCCGTAATACTACCGTGGGCGGATTGATGGTGATTATCATTTTTTACTACCGCGACGATGAGAAAATTGAAGCCCTGATGCAGCATGTAAAAGCGCTGTATCCGCAAATAACATCGCTAAACTATATTGTAAATGAAAAGGCCAACGATACCATTTACGACCAGGATGTAATTTGCTACCACGGCACGCCCTATATTATTGAGCAGATGGAAGATTTGCAGTTTAAAGTAGGCCCTAAATCGTTTTACCAAACCAACCCTACACAAGCACAAAACTTATACAACGTAACGCTTGATTTTGCCGGTTTGCAAGGCGGCGAAGTGGTGTATGACCTTTATACCGGAACAGGCACCATTGCCTGCTTTTTAGCAAAAAAAGCCGCTAAAGTTGTGGGGGTTGAATATGTGCCCGAAGCCATTGACGATGCGCATGAAAATGCCGCATTAAATAACATCACTAACACAAGCTTTTTTGCAGGTGATATGAAGGATGTTTTGAACGATGAATTTATTGCTGCAAATGGCAAGCCCGATGTTATTGTAACCGACCCTCCGCGCGTTGGTATGCACGAAGATGTGGTGAAAAAGATATTGGAAATTGCCCCTAAAAAGGTAGTATACGTTAGCTGCAACCCCGCTACCCAAGCACGAGATATTGCCCTAATGAGCGAACTATACAACGTAACCCGCGTAAGGCCGGTAGATATGTTTCCGCATACGCAGCACGTGGAGAATGTGGTTTTGTTAGAGTTAAAAGGCTAACAGTATACCACGGGATTAATCCCGTGGCTTAAATAAATAGGCATTTTAGTATTCAGCCCACAGTTTAAACTGTGGGCAGTAAACTATTTTTGAATTACTACTTTCTGCGAATAAAACTGACCATTATTTTGCAGTTTTAAATAGTAAATTCCGTTTGATAATGCAGATACTTCTATTGGCTGTAGTTCAGTTGTAGTAGTAGTTTTTGTATAGACTACTTGTCCCCAATTATTATACAACTCTACTATTATTTCGCCAGTTAAATTGGGTGTTTTAATAGTTAAAATTGAGTTGGCAGGGTTGGGGTAAACGGAAATACTTTGGTTATGTTTATCTTCATCAATACCAGCCAAAAAATCACATGTTCCCGTTCCATATACATACTGGTTATTATAATAACATAAAAAATACTGCCGTATGTTACTAAGTCCGGCATACATTTGAGTAACGTTATAAAACAATCCGTAATTAGAGCCAATTCCTTCAATCCACAACATATCCCACGGCTCTATAACCCCCTCGCTTTGTGGATAGTATGATATAAAATCTAACCCAATTGTATTTCGGTAGCCAACAGGTGTATTAATAGAATCTTTTGCAACAACAATCATTTTTAAAGTTGGTGCAGTTCCAGTTGTGTCATATAAATTAGGCAATGCAAATGTATCGCCTACTGCAAGGTCAAAATCGTACAGTATATATTCGCTATTGTTTAAATTGTAATAATAATATCCGTTGTTATAATATTTAAC
>JANOCJ010000202.1:0-6346 GCA_031412115.1 Flavobacteriales bacterium | reverse complement strand
CCTAAATTTTAATGAAGATAAAGCCCGCCTTCTTGAACTGATAAAAACAGCCGATATACTGGTGGAGCAATACCGCCCCGGCGTAATGGACAGTATGGGCTTTGGCTACCAAGCTGTAAAACAGCTTAACCCGCGCATTATATATTGCAGCATTACAGGCTACGGACAAACGGGCGCTATGGCCCAACTGGCCGGGCACGATTTAAACTATTTAGCCGAATCGGGCTTGTTGGGGCTGAATGTGGATGAGAATGGAAAACCTGTTATGCCGGCTTTTCAATTAGCCGATGTATCGGGCGGTAGCCATACAGCACTTACGGCATGTTTAGCCGCTTTGTTTGAGCGCGAACGCACAGGCACAGGCAAATACCTTGATGTGGCTATGGCCAAATCGGTAACACCGCTATTAGCGCTTCCAATAGCATCGCAACAGGCAACAGGGCATACCATAAAAGAACTCGCCGGGAACATTGCCAACTATAATATTTACAAGTGTGCCGATGGTAAATATATTGCCTTGGGTGCATTGGAACCTAAATTCTGGTCTGGCTTCTGCAAGGCGATAGATAAACCCGATTGGCAGGCAAGGATAGCCAACATGGAAGATAATGCAGTACAAGCACTTAAAAATGACTTAGAAGAGGTGTTTGCTGCCCACTCAACTACCCACTGGCAACAAATTGGCTCACAATACGATGTTTGCATCTCAATAGTAAAACAATTGGGCGATTTAGTTACCGATGCTTATATTCAACAAAGCAATGCCTTTGGTACTTTTAATTTTGAGGGGAACGCTATTGCCGGGATGCAATTTCCGGTACAGTTTACAGATGGGGCCTCAACCCTACCTCATGCCCCCTATTTGGGCGAAGACAACGAACTGTTTACCTAACAGCTACCATCCGAGTAAAAACAAAAAGCCCCGTACCTCAATGAGGACGGGGCTTTTCTGCTTCTTTGGCCAAAGAAGTAAAGATATATAAGGTATTATTACCTTTTACGTCTTACTTCTTTTTCTCTTCTACTTTTTTAGTAGTGTCAACTGTAGCAGCTTTAGCAGCGCTATCAGCAGCAGCTTGAGCAGCAGCAGCGCTATCAGCAGCGGCTACAGCTTTAGCAGTAGAGTCAGCAATACGAATTGAGTCAGCTTTTTTCTTTTCAGCGTCATCAGCTTTAGGACCACATGCTACGAAAGCAAATGAGAAGCCTAATAAACCAGCAATAATAGCTTTTTTCATTTTTAAATTAATTTAAATAGTTAAACAAAAACGGGCGCAAAGATATATAGATTTTTAAATTTTACAACATTATTTACAAAAAAAGGGAAATGTTTTTTAACATTCCCCTTTTCATAAATCATTCAGAGCCAAATATTATTGAGGGCTGCTGCCTTTTTTGTTGTGCATTTTCTCAATATTTTTCTCATCCTTAGCTTTTTGCTCAGGGGTAACTGTAGTGCCGCTACCTTTTTTATCGTGCATTTTGTCAATGTTTTTTTGCTCGGTAGTTTTGGTTGGGGTTGTGGTCTTTTTAACTGGTTTTTTACCGGCTTTAACAGCAGCAATAGAGTCAGCTTTAGCTATTGAGTCCAATTTAAGGGCGTTAGCAATAGAGTCTAATTTCATTACGTTAGCTAAAGAGTCTTGCTCAGCGGCAGCTCTTTCAGCATTAGCAATAGAATCTGCTTTAGCTTTTTCAGCAGCAGCTTTGTCTTCGGCGCTTGGTCCACAGGCATAAAATAATGCCATGCATGTCACAGCTACAAGGGTTACAATTTTTTTCATGTTGTTATAGTTTCTTTTATCTTGAACTGCAAAAATATTCATTTTAACTTAACTAAATATTTTTTTGGCATAATTTTTATATGGTGTTGTTAAAGTTATATTTTTGCCGAACAGAATATAGCCAAGCAATGTTGTTTGGCTTTAACGAGTAAACCATCATTTTAAAATAAAAACAACATACTATGAAAATTTCACAAATCACTTTCAAAAACATTATTGGCGCAACAGCAGCATCTGCTATGCTATTTATGGGCGCTACTACATTTACATCTTGTGCTAAACAAGGCTGTATTGATGAAACTGCTAACAACTACGACGCTGATGCTAAAGAAGATGACGGCACTTGTACTTATGACCGCGATGCTTTTATCGGTTCTTACAGCGTAAATGAAATTTGCTCAGGTTCTCCATTTTCTTACACCATTACTATTGCTGAAGCTTCAGCTAACACTGTAAGTGTAACCCTTTCTAACTTTGCTGATTACAATGTTACTGTAAACGGTACTGTTAGCGGCAACACCCTTTCTATTGCTTCTCAAATAGTTGACGTAACCGGTGACGCTTATACTTTTGCTGGTTCAGGTACTTTAAACGCTGAAGGCACTACACTTACCATTAACTACACAGCTACTTTTAACGGTACTACCGACGTTTGTGTAGCTACCTGCACAAAATAATTTTTTTTAACAAATTATATTGAAAGCCTCCTGACTGAAAAGTTAGGAGGCTTTTTTATTTTTACACTATGGACTTTGGACGCGTATCTCCCCAGGAATTAAAAACAGTTGATTTTACTTTGCCTAAGGACAGCAAAGAAACACTGGCCATTCTTAAACAAGCTAAAAGCGATACCCCGCCACAGTTGTACTTTGGCTGCGCCAAATGGGGACGAAAGGATTGGATTGGAAAGATGTACCCAAAAGGCACCAAGGAGAGCGAATTTCTATCATACTACGCCAAATACTTTAACTGTATAGAGCTAAACGCTACCTTTTATAAAATACCTGACGAGAAAACGATGGCTATATGGAAGGAAAAGGCCGGCGATGGCTTTCTTTTCAGCCCAAAATTCAGCATGGCCATATCGCAAAGCAAGCGTTTGGTAGGAGCCGAACACCTAACGGAAGAGTTTTTAAAAGGCATTTATGCCTTTGGCAATAGCCTTGGCCCCTGTTTTTTGCAGATGCACCCCACCTTTGCGCCCAAAAGTATTGATGTATTGAAGAGTTATTTAGAGTGGCTGCCGCAAGATTTGGAACTTTTTGTTGAAGTGCGCCACCCCGATTGGTTTATTGGCGACAATTTTGCAAACCTAACCCAGCTACTTACAGACACCGGCAAAGGTTTTGTTATAACTGATACGGCAGGCCGAAGAGATTGTGCCCATATGGAACTAACTACACCCAAAGCATTTATCCGTTTTGTAGGCAACTCGCTACACCCAACCGACTATGCCCGTATTGACGAATGGATTAGCCGCCTGCAAACATGGATGGACAAAGGCCTTACGCACCTATATTTTTACATGCACCAGCACGAAGAGTTGCACTCGCCGGAGTTGATAAAGTATACTATTATGGAGATGAATAAGCGTTGCGGGTTGAATATACCCGTACCTGTTTATTTATATGAGCAAACGGAAAATACCTTGTTTTAATTCAAGTCCTCTATACCGCCTTTTTTATAGGGTACTTGCAGGGCGTCGTAAATGGCTTGCTGTATATTTTGGCGGCAAAAGTAGGGTTTATTAATTTTTGAATTTTCCGCATCGGGGTACACGCGGTTTGAAAGGAAGACATAAACCAAACCGCTTTCGGGGTCGGCCCAAACCTGTGTTCCGGTAAAGCCTTGGTGGCCAAAACTCGCCATCGATACGCAATCGCAAGTAGGGCCGCCACCACTGGGTTCGGGCTTATCAAATGCAATACCGCGGCGGTTGCCATTTTTACAAAACTGGCATTTTGTCCATTCATTTACAACATCTTCACTTAAATACCGTACACCGCCATAAACGCCTTTATTTAGTAGCATTTGCAGTACAATGGCTAAATCATTAGCATCGGCAAAAATGCCTGCATGGCCGCAAATACCGCCCAACATAGCTGCACCTTGGTCGTGCACGTAGCCATGTATTAGCTGCTTGCGAAATGTTTTATCGTTCTCGGTAGGAATAATACGGTCTTTGCTAAAACGCTCCAATGGATTATAGCCCATAGTTGCTAAGCCCAACGGCTTGTAAAAATTAGTAGCCAAATATTCGGGCAAAGTCATTCCGCTGCTTCTTTCAATAATGCGCATGTACAAATAATAGCTCATGTCGCTATACTTATACCCTGATTCGGACAATAATGGCGAATCGATAATTGCATTGTAAATAGTATCTACATAGCTTTTGCGCATATATAGGTTATCGGCCACTTTAAGGGTAAACTCGCCTGTAGCAGTTGTGCTGTATATGCCCTCTACATATTCACCATTCTTAATAGTTTTAGCAAAAAACGGTATCCAGGGTTGCAGGCGGGCTTGGTGAGTTAATAAATCAATATTCTTAAGCGGGCCTTTGTTTGTGCCTTGCAGTTCAGGAAGATAATCTTGAAGCCTTTTATTTACATCAAACTTGCCTTCGCCGCTAAGTTTCATTAACGATATAGTTGAGGCCATAATTTTAGTTACCGAGGCAACATCAAAAATATCGCTTGCATCTTCTTTTAGTGTTTTATCATAGGTATGGTGGCCAAACGCTTTTTGGTAAAATACCTTTTGATTTTTTGCAACCAACACCACACAGCCCGGAAAAGCCCCTTGCTTAATATAGTTTTTGGCTAAAGAGTCTATTTTATTAATCTCTTTTGATTTAATGTTCAGCTCCTCAGGTATAGTATATTTAAAGCGGATAGGCTTGCCTGTAGCAACACCCTGCCCACCTTTGTACCAGGCAGATGCGGTAACAGGTAGTTTACCGCTAACCGATATGCCGCCAAACAAGGCCTGTGCAGCCATGCTTTGGGTAAACTTAGTATCCTCATAAGCTGCCAGCGTAGCTATGGTATTAGCATTGGGCTGTAGCTTTGCAAGGCTATAGGGGTTAGCAAAAACAACAGTAACCGTTTTATATTTTTTCTCAACCTGCTTAATAAACTGGGCTACATTATCGCTAAGCACAGTGTTTTTGCCAAACGCATGTTTAGGGTTGTGTACGCTAATAATGATGGTATTATAACCCGCAAGGCTGCTAATAACCGGCGATGTTGCCGAAGCGGCATCTTCAGCCAGGGTAAAGCATTTTACAGGGGCATAGTATTTTAATGTGGTTTGAAAGATGTTATCGTCATTAGCAGCAATAGCAACGGATGCAATTTTCAATGTATCCAGCTTACGGAAAGGGATAACACTGTCTTTGTTAAAGGCCAATGTCATGGCGGCTTCAGCCAGTTTGTAGTTTAATAAATCACAATTAACGGTATTTAAATCGGCAATCAGGTTTTTAGTTTCAATAGGCTTGCGCTTATTTAGGCCAAACCATTTTTTAGCCATTAAAATTTTGCGGCAGCGGCTATCAATTTCCTCTTGGGTTATTTCCTTATTGGTAATGGCCTTTTTAATTTGGGTGATGGCTGTTGGAACATCCTCGGCATACAGCAACACATCGTTACCGGCAAGCAGTGCTTTAACATCAACAAAGCCCGGGGCATTGGTGGCGCTTACGCCTTTCATGTTTAACGCATCAGTAAACACAAGGCCTTTAAAGCCCATTTCTTTTTTCAATAAACCATTTACTACTATGGGCGATAAGGTTGTAGCAGTGCCTGTGCTATCTAATGCGGGCACTGATAAATGTGCAACCATTATACTGCCAACGCCGGCACTTATAAGTTGGCGGAATGTGTAAAGTTCAATGCTATCTAAATGTTCGCGGGTATGCTTAACAGTAGGCAATGTTTTGTGCGAGTCGGAATCGGTATCGCCGTGGCCGGGAAAATGCTTGGCGGTAGCCATAACGCGATTGTCTTGCAGGCCTTTCATATAGGCAATACACTTGCGGGCCACGTTCATTTTATCCTCGCCAAAAGAGCGGGTATTGATAACCGGGTTGTTGGGGTTGTTATTCACATCGGCCACCGGCGAGAAGTTGGCATGTATGCCCAACCGCTTGCATTGGCGAGCAACCTCAACACCAAATTGGTATATCAAACTATCATTTTGAATAGCGCCCATCATCATTTGGCGCGGAAAGTTTGGTGTGCTATCTAGCCGCATAGATAAGCCCCACTCGCCATCAATACTAATAAACAAAGGGACTTTGGCTTGCGACTGATATAGGTTAGTCAGTTTGGCTTCCCTTACCGGGCCGCCTTGAAAAAAGCATAAGCCGCCAATTTTATTTTCTTTTACCAGCTTGGAAATATTATTTACATGCTCTTGCCCTTTATTGCTAAAAGCCGCTACCATAAATAGCTGCGCAATACGCTCATCAGGCGTCATAGTTTTCATAACAGAATCAACCCAACGGGTATCTTCCATCAAAAAGTAAGGGGTATTATCTATGGGGGCAGCCTTGGTGC
>JANOCJ010000201.1:0-3782 GCA_031412115.1 Flavobacteriales bacterium | reverse complement strand
GTTTTGCAGCTTGCCTTGCAGTTCCATAGCGGCATTTTCGCCGTCAACCTGCATATTGCTAAGCTCTTGTTCTACTTTAGCCCTTTCGGTTGGGGTTAAATATTCGGCTTTATTTTTATACTCGTTGTATTTATTTTGAAAAGCACTTTGTTTGCCTTTCAAGGTATTATCCATCGCCGCTTTTTTGTCGTCAATGTCTTTTTGTATCTTTTTACTAAATTCATATTGAGCCATTAAGCTGTCAGTATTTACATATACAACGGCCTTGCCTTTGGCGTTAACTACGGTAGTATCAGTAGCTAGCGATATTCCATCGCCACCATGGTTTGACGAGAAATGTAAATAAAACAATACGGCAACGGCAACTACCAGCAGGCCGTTTATAGCAAGTAATACTTTGTTATTATTCATGCAAAAAGTATATTTTTTGGCAAAAATAGGCAAACCCGTTAAGAAAAACCTAAAAACTATAATTAAAACCCTTGCCCCGTGTTTTAAAGGCTTGTATGTTTGCCTTTTTATGGGAATAATAAAATATATTGTTTTAATGGTCGCTGCGGTTGGCTTAATGTTTGGGTGCAAGCCAAAACAAGCGCAAACCGTTGCTACACAAGGCAAAGACAGCGCTACATTTAGCGTATACAAGCTTGAACAGTTTTTGGCATACCCGGTTAGCAAACGCAGGCCAATAATAATTGACACCGGAAAGCCCGAAGAAGATAAAAAAATATATAACTTGCGCCTACAGCATTGGTATTTGATATATAACACCAAAGAGTACGAAATAACATACGGGGCATTGCCTAAGTTTTATCCCGGTAACGTAACTTTGGAGGAATATAAAAAACATCCGCCCCAACCGCCGGATGAATACAATAAAATAATGTTTGGCAAGTAAATTTTTATAATACTTTTATACTGCAATTAGTGCCTATGAAAAATATATACCAACTAGTAAAGCCCTTTACGCTTATTTTAGTGTTGTGCTGCAGTTTTGCAGCCAATGCCCAAACATTGAGCGACGGCCCCATGAACCTGCAACTGCGTGCCGATGCCTTTTGGCGCGGCCGTTACGAAGATTTAATTGACAACACCGAAGAAAGCCAAAAAATTTGGTTTAGGGACAATGCCGACGTTGACGGCTCCGACTGGGTAGGCGGCAACTGCTTTACCTGGGTAGGCCCATCGGGCGGCGGCGGTTTTCCTTTATGGTCGCCGGCGTTTAACACTGTTGTTTATAACCAAACATTTAGCGGTGCTACCACCCCAAGGTATTTTAATATTCAGTTTGAGGGTTGGGAAGATGACCGTGGCGGCTCATGCAGCTACGATGGCCCCTGCTCTATTTGCGACTCTGACGACGACCATTGCGGCCCCGGCCAGGTTGGCGGCAATTTTGAGTTCCGTACAATAGGGCCTCCTTGCGTTTGGACATCAACCGACTTAGTGCCTTTTGGCGGCGGCAATTGCGATAATTACGGCGTACGCGTTAGTTCATACTACACTCCTGCTTTGCCAAACGTTACCGGCACATCAGGCTGCGCACCGGTAACCTTAACAGCTTCTATGCCATCAAACGCTCCGTCATACGGCGCTACCTTTAGGTGGTATACCGCACCAAGCGGCGGAACGCTTGCAAACACAGGCAACACTTTTGTACTTAATACCCCGGGTACGTATACTTATTACGTTGAAACAGTAAACTCATGCGTTAGTTTAGCCCGTAAGGCTATAACTGTAACGGTAAGCGCTGCTGATAACCCTGCCTTTAGCTATGCACAGTCTACTTACTGTAAAAACTTAGGTACAAACCCGTCGGCTAATATTACCGGCACTACAGGTACATTTACCTCAAGCCCGGGTGGCTTAGTATTTACCAATATTACTGCAGGCACAATTAACTTAGCAAGCAGCACCGCAGGTACGTATACTATTACTTATACCACCAATGGTACTTGCCCCGCTACACAAACAAGTTCGGTTACCATTGTTAACGCTGATAACCCAACATTTAACTATTCGCAAGCATCGTATTGCAGCAATGCTGGTTCAATATCACCAACCATTTCAGGCCTTAACGGCGGTAACTTTACCGTTAGCCCTAACGTTGGTTTAAGCATAAACCCATCAAACGGTGTTATTGATGCAGCTACATCTACCCCAGGCACTTATACAATAACTTACACTACTACAGGCCCTTGCCCAGCTACACAAAACCGCACTGTTACTATTAATGCTTCAGATGACGCTTCGTTTAGCTACTCGCAAGCTACTTATTGCCAAGACAGCCCAAACCAAACTCCATTGGTAACCGGTACACCGGGCGGCAGCTTTAGCGCTACACCAAACGGCTTGGTTATTAACCCCGGCGATGGTACCATTAACTTACAGTCTAGCTTAACGGGCATTCCGTTTACCATTACCCGCCTTACCAGTGGTACATGCCCTGCATCGCAAACATTTGGTGTTACTATTGTAGACAATCCAAACTCTCCAATTGCTTCAACACCAACCCCTATTTGCGAAGGCACCCCTATTCCACAGCTTACAGCTTCAGGCTTAGGTGGTACTATTAACTGGTACGATGCCCCAACCGGCGGCACATTATTGCAAGCCAATAGTTCGGTATACAACCCACAGGTAAATACTGCCGGCACTTATGATTATTATGTTGAAGAAGTTGGCCAATCATCATGCGCCAGCGCCCGCACACAGGTAACATTATTAATAAACCCATTGCCATTGGCACCTGCCGTTACCCCAAATACAGCTGTTTGTATTGGCAACGCAGCCCCTATATTGTCAGCATCGGGCATCAACTCAATATTTAACTGGTATAGCGCACAAGTAGGCGGCACATTGTTGCAAGCCAACAACTCAAACTTTACCCCACCGGTAAATACTGTAGGCTCTATTACTTACTATGTACAAGCTGTTGGCCCAGGCAACTGCGCCAGCGCAAGCCGCTCTGCTGTTACTGTTACTGTTAACCCACTACCATTGGTAGGTATAGCTACTACCGATAATACCCTTTGTGGCAACGACCCAATCGTTCCAATTTTCGGTTTCCCTTCAGGTGGCTCATTAAACCCTGTACAAGGTGTTGTTGGCAGCACATTTAACCCTGCTATTGCACCCATTGGCAACTCAAACGTAGTATACACCTTTACCGATGCAAACACCTGTACCAATACAGCGTCGCAAGCATTTACGGTATATCCTGTTCCTGCCCCGGCTATCACTACCAGCGGCACTACCGTGTTGTGTAATGGTGGCGATGTTACGTTAGATGCAGGCCCGGGCTTCTCTAGCTACCTATGGAGTGATGATAACAACTCTACATCGCAAACAATTACAGTTGATACCACCGGTATTTACTCAGTAACCGTAACCAGCACCGATGGCTGTATTGGCGATGCTACTGCTCCTATTAACGTAGCTTTAGTACCCGATACGTTTGTTGCAGGCCCACAATTGGGCGATGTAACAGTATTCTGCAGCGGCACTACCATTAACACTACACTTGATGCAGGTGTAGGCTTTACTGATTACCTATGGACACCGGGCAACACAACCGGCCAAACGCTTACTGTTACCGCCCCTGGCGATTATGCAGTAACTGTTACCGACCAATTGGGTTGTTTGTTTGTAGATACTGTTAGCGTTGGCTTTACTACCCTATCGGCTGTTATTACTGCCGATGGCCCATTAAACTTCTGCTTGGGCGATACTGTTTCGTTAACCGTTCTTCCGGCTTATTCTTACCAATGGACAAGTGGTTC
>JANOCJ010000200.1:0-7873 GCA_031412115.1 Flavobacteriales bacterium | reverse complement strand
CAGCATCGGCAGAGTTGCCGGTAGTAAGGTTACCTATAGCCATATTGTTGGTGCTATTGCCGGTACGGTCGTTAAAAAATACGTTGTTGCGCAGGGTAAGGTTGGCGCCCAATACAGTAGCAGTACCACCGGGTATGCGGCAGTATGCGTAGCTTGAGTTTACACCACCGGTACTAACAGTACCACCAATGTATACCGAGTTGTTGTAGAATGCGCCGGTGCGGCCAGTTTCCATCCAATCTAAAATACCTACTATTGATGGGTATTTGGTAGGGTATACACTGTTGGTAATGCTAATCATATTGTTGCTTACTGTCCAGTTGCCACCTGCGGTAACCATGCCGTTTACTTCAATATTTGCACCACCGCCTGTGTTGTTCAAATCGTAAATTTTGTTTTTGCCTACAGTGCCCGTGCAAGTTGCCCCATAGCCACCTAAGCCAACACCAATACCATATACACGGGTGTTGTATGTATTTGTTAAAGTAGCCCTTAGGCCGCTAACAGTGTTGCTTGAAACATCGTTTCCGGTTGAACCATTTTTTGGGAAAACAAAAATACCAATCAACGCATCGGGCGATATGGTTACACTTTGTAAGCCGCTACCGCAGTATAGGTTAGAAACAGTATTGTTGGTAATAGTAGCTTTACCACCGGGGGTATTGGTATAGTCAACACCATTGTGGTATTGGTTGCTGCCGTGTTGTATGCCTATCATATATAAAAAGCGATAGCTAATACTTGGAGTTGTCCAATTAGTAATGGTGTTGCCATCAATCAGGGCTTCGTTATCATCCTGGTTCCAAATACCAATGTTAGCTGTATTTGCAGTAATGTCTAGCGCATCGCCACCACCATTGTTGGCCATTGTAGTAATGGTATTGTTTTGTATTGTAACAGCTCCATACTCGTTACGTATACCAATAAGGTTAGTATAATCTATACCGGTTAAGGTCATGTTACCAATAGTATTTCCACTAATAACAGTAGCATCGGTTAAGGCAGTTTCATTAGATAAAGTAAAAATACCTATTATTTCACCATCAAATTTTCCGTTGGTCCATGTACCGGTTAAGTTGCTGCCGCTGGGTGCAGCATTGCCGCCTATTTTGTTGTTTGATATAACATGCTTGTTGCTGCCGGTGCCCACTTCTAACCAAACGGGGTAGGTGTAGGTAGGCATGCTAATTGGCATGTATATTTTGTTGCCGGTAATTATTATACTGTCGCCAATACCTGCAAACGAAGCATTTTGCCTTACCTGTATAGCACTTTCCTGAAAGTTAAATAGGTCATTGTTTGATATAACAATACGCGATTTTACCGGCGAGCTAGTACCGTTGCTTTGGCCTATCTGTATTAAGGTAATAGGTGTGTTAGCGGCACTTTGTGCCAAGTCTTGGCGGTTGCGTATAATGTTATTATCAATTGTAATGTCTTTAATAGCCGAACCTGAGCCTAACGAGCTGGCAAAGGTAATAACCCCTGCGCCTACCGTTGTAGCAGTTGTAGATTGGCTATTGTTACTTTCAATAGTACAGTTTTGAATAGCAATATTTTGAGTAGCATTACTGCTGGTACTATTTAAGTAGAAGGTAGGCTGCGCCTGGCGGTTAGCAAAGGTTAAGTACTTGCCCGAGCCTGAAACACTGCCTTCAAATACTACATTTTGTGCGCCCTGTAAGTTTATTAACGGGTTGCCGCCGCTGGTTGAATATATAGTACGTACGGCAGCAGCGCTTGATTGGATAGTTACCGTATGGCCGGTAGAGCAGTATTCAGGTATTTTACCCAATACATAATATAAACCGCTTTCGTTAACATCGCTGGTTACGTTAATGGTTACATCGCCTTTAATACCGCGTGTCATAAGGTCGTAAAACAAACCTACAGACGTACCGGCGTTAAATGACGTATATGTTTGGCTAGTACCTAAGCTATACACACCATCTAAAGGAGCTGAAGTTGCAATGGTAAATGTACCAAAAGCAGTAGGCACAGGGCTCGATGCCACATTGGCAGCAGTGTGTGCCGGGGTAGTGGTATTGTAGTGGCTGTACCAGTTATTAGGTGTAGTAGCATCGTCTTGTGCGGCTATGTAAAACTCAAATATATTTCCGCTTGAACCTGTAACATTAAATGAGAATGGGTAAACACCGCTTGTAGGTGTGCCTGCAGGGGCAGATGTCCAGCTACCTGATGTAGATTGGTTGCGATACCAAAATACAGGTGGGGTTGTTGTAGAAACGCCCGTGCCCAAATCAGTAATTGTTACGCTGGTATTTACTGTTAATGTACCACTGCCGCAATCAATAATATTACCAATAGTTGGGGTGGTTAATATAGGCGTATAAATATCCGTTGTAGCATCTAAGGCCACAAACGATGCACTCTCGTGTGCACCTATTGCCGGTGCTGTTGTGTTACGGGTTACGCTATTATCAATATCTGATGTAACACCACTAACCGTTAAACCAGCACCTGCTGCGCAATTGGTATTGCCCAAACGTAAGTCAACAGCCGATGCATTGCCTGTAGCGTTAACAAAGTTTAATAAGGCCAAAGTACCTACACCTGAGCGTAAGTTGTTGCCAACAAACCCTGCCGAAGCGCGTAGGTTTTGTAAACGCAAAGCGGGTGTGCTGCCTGTTAAAGCAACAGGGGTTGCTACTATGCTAAACTCGGTATTATTTTTTGAGTAATAAATGTTGTAATTAAAATTGGTAGCTGTTAAACTGGTAAGTGCACTAAAGCATACGGCTAAATGTATGCCCGTACCACCGCTACGGTCGTTGGCAAAAATGTTGTTTTGAATAACATCGGCAGCCGCACCTGTCCTATTAAACGCATACGAGTGTAATGAGCCGCTGGCGGCTGTACCGCCAATAAATAAGGTGTTAAAATAAATAGTGTTTACACTGGTGCTTGATTTTAATATACCCGTTACAGTAGTTGCCGTTGTTACATCGCTGCCATCTTCTTTAATACCCAAGCGTACCATGTTGTTTACAGTGGTACAGTTGCCTGCTAAATGGATGCCAACTAATGATGCGCCACTGGCGTTTGATGGGGTAAAGCTGTGTACAAAGTTGCGGCTTATTGTGCCTGATGAGGCACCAAAGAAAATACCTGTTACAGTACCGGCAGATGCGCCTGCATGTGTTAAGCCATAAATGGTATTGTTGCTTACCGTTTGTAATATTGAGCCCGGCATAATAATACCCGTTACGGCTGATGTAGCACCGGTGCCGGTACCCGTACCAAACGATGTTACATTACGTATAGTGTTGCCACTAATGGTATAACTGCCGCTGCTAGTGCCTTCAATGCCTTTAGCTAATGCACCTGTGCCTGTGTTGGTAGTTGTAAGGTTATAAATAGTGTTGTTTGTAATGTTTGGCGAAACCGCCGTTACATAAATACCCGTTACTGTGCATGGGTTTGATGTTGCTGCCCCCGTAGCCTGCATACTGTTTGCAGTACTAGCGCTACCTATTAGGTTGCTGCTAATAGTATTGGTGCCTGCAATTGCATTAATGCCAAATAAGCTGGTTCCTACGTTAGTGCCTGTGCCGCCGGTAGCTGTTATACCGCCAATGGTGTTGGTAGAAATGTTTACACTGCCGGTAGCATCCGATTTTATACCATTTATATAACCGTTTGTTCCGTTAGTGTTTATTGTAGCTACAATAGCACCGTTGCCTGTGGCAGCGCCAATGGTGTTACCACTAATGGTTGTATTTATGCCCTTAGCTAAAATGGCCGAGAATGCGCCTTGGTCGGCAGTGCCTGAGCTAATAGTGGTAAAAGCTATATTGGTAATAGTATTGTTTGATATGGTACTTGTGTTTGCCCAAACATATATAGGGGCAAATTGCGAGGCTAATGTTGTAGTATACGTCATAGTGCCTGTACCTGTGGCATTAGCATAACCTACTATATTGTTTGATACATTAAAACCGGTGCCAGAAATGGCAGCGCCTGTGTTAACATATATAGCAGCAAAAGGCTGCGCAGCACCCGTATGTGTGCGGGTAGCGGTTTGGAATAAACGGTTGTTTTGTATACTCCAGCCAATATTACCGGTGCTAACTAATATACCGGCACTAACTGCTGCTGCGGGGTTAAAGTAGTCTGATATGTTGCAATACGAAACGGTGTTGCTGCTATTTTCCCTGCTTGTAGTACCTACTGAGTATATACCGTTAAAAGGCACGTTGGTGCTGTAGCCTTTAACGTCGCAATACGTAATGGTATTATTATCGTTACCTACACCACTGGCTGCCGATGCGCCAAAGCTAATTACACCGTTGCCTGAGCTGTTGTGCGAGCCTTCAATAGTACAATTGTTAAAAGTATTGTTTTGGGCATCGTTGCTAAAGCTAATGGTTGATGCAGCGGTGTTTACTGTGCTGTTTTGTATTAATAAAAAGCGTTCTGTGCCTGTACCGCCGTTAAATACAATCCTATCGGCGCCGTTGTAGCGTATAAGGCCGCTTGTGCCTTGGCCGCTGGCGGTAATAACTTGCACTTGGCTACCCGTACCCGATTGGATAGTTACCGTATAATTACCCACACCCGATTCGGCAATTTGGTTTAATGCTACCGATCCGGTTTCAGCCGTAAGGTTCGACATAATGTTTACCGTAAGGTTGCCCGTTAGTGTTGTTGCATTTAGTGCTTCAAATATACCCCCGGTGTTTGTTAATGAGGTGTAATCGCTGCTTGTGCCAACAGTTACAGTGCCTTGGCAAGGCAATATGGTAAACTGTGCAGGGCTTGTAACCGGGAAAGCGCCCGATGTTAAGTTTACTGTAGCCGGTGCGGCGGTAAATGTACCCGCGTTTACACCCACATTAGGGGTAAATACGTTAGCGCCCGTATCCTGTGCTACTACAAAGTATTGTATTACATCGTTAGGGCTTACGCTGCCTGAGTTTAGTGCAGTAAAGTCTAATGTAAATGAGTAAGGTGATGAGGTAGAAGCCGTTTCAACATACTTCCAGCCGGTTAAATCGTTGGCATCGGTTGATTTTTTATAGTAAGCGCGGGGCTTTCTGCCTGTGTTTAAGCTTACGCCCGATGCATCAGTAATGTTGGCTGTAAATGTTATGCCGGTTGAACCATTACAAGCCGGAGAGAAAGAATTTACGACAACGCTTGGTGCTGTTTGGTCAATAGGAATAAAGTCGGCCGCATCGGCGCCCAAATCCTCAGGGGTAAAAGAGGCACGGGCTTCGCCATCATAATCGGCTGATACTGTTGCAATGTTTACACCAATACCCTCAATAGGGGTAGCGGTAACGGTTGATACGTGCAAGTCAACCGCCGAAGCGTTGCCTGTTGGGTTAATAAATATAGGGTCGCTGCTAATGCTGTTGCCGTTAATTGATGATGGGGCAGCCGATAAAGTAGCATAATCTGTAGTATTTATTGCTGCCACATTACCACCCGTACCCGAAACATATAAGTCGTTATAGTTACAAGTTAAACCTGTAACGCTGGTTACGTTTAAGGCATAGTGCTTGCCTGTGCCTGCACCATTTGAACGGGCATTCCAAAATATGTTGTTGCGAATGTTGCGGGTAGCGGTTGATGCACTGAAGAAAGCAAAAGTATTTAAAGCCCCGCCTACGCCCGAGCCACCTACATATACGCTGTTAAAGTAAAAATCATTATTGCCTGCTGCATCCCAAATACCATAGGTAAGTTTGCTTTGGGTAATGCTGGCGCCTGCGGCATCAATACCTAAACGTATCATGCTGTTTTCTACATCGTTTTGGCCTGCCAGCGAGTATAAACCTACTACGGTAGCCGTAGTTGATGTAGTGCTTGATGATAAAGAGTGGATTAAGTTACCATCGTAAGTAGTAACACTTGTGGTTGACGAGTTGGCCAAAATACCAATTACTTGGGTTGATGCGCTAGCAGCTGTGTTAGTAACGTTGTAAACCTTATTGCCGGTAATGGTATGCCCGCTTACGGCTGTGTTATTTACGGCAATACCTATAGCCGATGCTGTTGCGCCTGTGCCTGCGTTTTGAGATGTGGTAGATAAATTATATACCTCGTTGCCCGATATAGTTAATGCGCCAAATACAGCGTTTATACCAATCATATGGGCTCCGCCTGTTGCATAAGAGCCTGCGTAGTTATTATTCAGGTTGGCAATAATATTATTAGTAATATTAAGTGCATTGGCACCAATGGTTACATCAATACCACGAACATATTGTGTGGTAGTAGAAGTAGTACCGACAGCAGCAGTGCTTGCATTAATGCTGTTAGCTGTTGATGTGCTGCCAATTAAGTTACCGCTAATAGTACGTGTATTGCCTGAGCCACCTTGGGTAGTAGTAATAGCTACAAAGTTATGGTTCATAGCAGTAGTTGTACCTATAGTAGTAATAGAGCCTATATTGTTATTGATAATATTAACTGCGCCGCTGCTTCCTGCATGAGAAATGCCAAAAGTTGTAGCGTTAGATGTACCCGTAGTTACTGATATAGAACCTGTGCCTGAAGTAGCGCCAATTGTATTGCCGTTAATGTACGAAGCACCGTTTAATTTATATATACCGCAGAATATGCCGGGCGCCGAAGAGGTTCCGTTACCGCTACATAGCCACGTAATATTTTTAATAGTATTATTGGAAATAGTATCGGTACCGCTGGTTACACCATCTACACGTATACCAATAAACGTATTGTTAAAAGCCCCGGCCTTGGTCCATGCAGTACCGCCTGCTTGCGTTGCTGTACCACCAATATAGTTGCCTGTAACGCCAAAATCGGTGCCACTGCCTGTAACGCTGGCAATGTTAATAGCTACATGGTCGCCCGTGTTGGTAGCCGTACGGCTGGCAGTTTGGTAAATGCTGTTGTTGCGCACTTTCCAGGCCGAGTTGTATGCACCAATGTACATGGCATTGGTAGTTGCCGCCGCAGCCCAAATGTTGTAAATATTGTTGTTTGATACTATATTATCAGTATTACCACGCGTAGCTGTTGTATTTCCTAAAGAGTATATAGCGCAAACCGGTTGTGTTGCACCATCTTTAATAACACAGTTATCAATTACGTTATTTTCATTGCCCAAAGCAGGGGCGGTGCTACCAAAAGCAATAAGGCCTGCATTGTTATATGTGGCTGTACCCACAGCAGTGGTGTTAACCCCCTCTACCTGAATGTATTGTAAGGTATTATTAGTAGCATCGTTGTTAAAAGCAATAACCTGGCCAGCCGTGCTGGTGTTGGCTATTACCCAACGTATGGTTGTGCCTGTGCTACCGGGGCGGCCGTCAAACGTAATACGGTCGGCACCGTTTAATGAGAATATTTGGGTAGTAGATGAACCCGATGTGGTTAAGTTGCTGCTTACACCGGTTTCGGGGCGGAATGTTATATCCCAAGGGCCACCTGAGTAGTTTACACCATTTATAGTAATAGGGAATGTTTCGCCGCTGGTACCTACATAGGTGCTTTGCAATTCAAAAATAATATCGGCACAAGCCTGTGCCGAGTTTAGTGCCGAAACGGCTGCGGTAATGTTAGCAAAGTCGCCTGTTGGGCCTACGCTATAGGTACCACTCATGCAACCAATGGTGCCAATGGTAAAAAAGCCCAAACCTGTTGGTACAGTACCGGTGCTAATAATCTCGCTGGCTAGTGTACCGCCAATAGAGTTGTATCCACCCGTAAGGGTTGATGAGTTACCAATAGCATTTGTTGATGTTGCGGTATACGTTGCATCGTCAATTTCAACACTGCCAATGGTAAGAAATACGCTGGTACCGCTAATTTTTTGCACTTGCCAGTAGCGGCTGGTGCCAGGGCTTAGGCTAAATGCTATACCGTCGCTGCCGCCGGTGCC
>JANOCJ010000199.1:0-10243 GCA_031412115.1 Flavobacteriales bacterium | reverse complement strand
CTTACTTCAACCACTCGCAACACGTAAAAGTAGGCGGCGTTGAGTGTCAAACCTGCCACGGCCCTATACAAGAAATGGAAGTTGTTAACCAGCACTCATCGCTTACCATGGGCTGGTGTATTAACTGCCACCGCGAAACGGAGGTGAAAACCGATAGCAACGCGTATTACACTGAACTTAAAGCTAAATTTCAAGCTGTACATCCCGGCGAGAAATTTACTGTAGAGCAAATTGGAGGCTTAGAATGTTCTAAGTGCCATTACTAATAATTGAATTAATAATAATTGTTTTTGATTTTCAAGGTTAAACCAGGAAATATCGCACAATGAGCAAAGAATTAAAATACTGGCGGGGGATAGAGGAACTGGAGAGCACAGCCGAATTCAACAAATCGAAAGAGAATGAGTTTATGGAGCAATTGCCCATGGACGAGTTTTTAGGCGACTCTTCATTATCTGACGGTAAAACCCCACGCCGCGATTTCCTAAAATTTTTAGGTTTCGGTGTTACTGCAGCTACGTTAGCAGCTTGCGAAGCCCCGGTTACAAAATCAATACCCTATTTGTTTAAACCCGAAGAGGTAACACCCGGTATAGCTAACTACTATGCCAGTACCTATTTTGACGGTTACGACTTTTGCAGCGTATTGGTTAAAACCCGCGAAGGCCGCCCTATTAAGGTAATTGGTAACGATTTGTGCCCTGTAAACTATGGCGGCATCAACTCTCGCGTACAAGCGTCTATTTTAGGTTTGTATGATAGCGAGCGTGCCAAAGGCGCTTTAAAAAGCGGTGCACCACTTAGCTGGGACAGCATTGATAAAGAAATAAAAGGTAAGCTGGATGGTATTGCTGCAAGCAAAGGCCAAATAGTTATCCTTTCATCTACCATTGCAAGCCCAACAACCGGCGAGGCTATTAGACAGTTTACTGCTAAATATGGCAACGTAAAACACGTACAGTACGACACCGTATCATACGCTGCTATACGCAAAGCCAACGGCCTTAGCTTTGGCAAAGCCGTTATCCCTTCATACGATTTTGCTAAAGCTGAAACCATTGTAGGCATTGGTGCCGACTTTTTGGGCAGCTGGTTATCGGCCGAAGAATTTACTTACCAATATGCCCAAGGCAAAAAAATTGCCCGCGGCCTAAGCCATGCCAACGCTAAACTTTCGCGCCACTTCCAGTTTGAGGCCAACATGTCGCTTACCGGCTCAAACGCCGATATTCGTACTGCTGTTAAACCATCAGACTTAGGCGCTATTGCTGTTAGCCTTTACAACGAAATTGCAAAAGCCAAAGGCGCTGCTACACTTCCAACCCGCGAAGTTGCTGCTGCTAAAGCTAACGTAGCCAAAGCCGCTAAAGAATTGTTGGCCAACGCCGGTAAATCGTTAGTAGTTGCAGGCCCTAACAACACCGACATTCAAGTTGTTGTAAACGGCATTAACAGCCTATTGGGCAACTATGGTACTACCATTAACCTTAACGTAACCGATAACACCAAGCTAGGTGACGAGGCTGCTGTTAATACCCTTATTAAAGATATGGCTGCCGGGCAAGTTGCCGGTATTATTATATACGGTGTAAACCCAGTATACAGCCTGCCTAACGGTAAAGAATTTTCATCTGCCTTATCAAAAGTAGGTGTGCGCGTTTCTTTTGCCGACCGCTTGGACGAGACAGCATCAGAGTGCGAATATGTTTGTCCCGACAACCATTGGTTAGAATCGTGGAACGATTGCAACCCACGTACCGACCATTATACATTGGCACAGCCTACCATTAGCCCTATTTACAATACCCGCCAGGCACAAGACAGCCTGTTGGTATGGGCCGGTAGCACTACCAACTACTTAGACCTTATTAAGAAAACCTGGGAAACCTACGGCTTTGCCGACAGTGGTTTTGCTACGTTTACCGATTTTTGGAATAAATCAGTACATGATGGTATAGGCGCATCTAACAAAGCAACCACTATTGCTTTGGCCGATGCGGCTGCAACACCTACTGTTGATACACACGCTGCACCACACCCACGCCCACAAGCACAGCCTGAAGCTGCTGTTGTGGCTGTTCCGGTTGCTGCTGCCGTTGTTGCCGACCCTGCTGCACTTAGCAAAGCGGCAACAAGCATTGGTGCTATTAAAGGTGGCAAATACGAACTGGCTATATACGAAAAAGCCGGTTTGGGCGATGGCACACATGCCAACAATCCTTGGTTGCACGAACTTCCTGACCCTGTATCGAAAGTTACTTGGGACAACTACATTACCATGTCGGCCAAACAGATGAAGGAGGAGTTTGACTTCAACGTTATCAATGGCCAGGAACAGTTAATGAACGTTGCTGAAGTTACAGTAAACGGTGTTAGCCTTAAACTACCCGTATATGCACAACCCGGCCAGGCTTACGGTACTATTGGCATAGCCCTTGGCTATGGCCGCACCAAAGCAGGCAAATGTGGCAACAACATTGGCGCCAACGCTTTTGGTGTTGTTACGGTTGATAAAGCTACCGGCTTGTACGACTACAACGCATACGACGTTAAAATTACCGCTACAACCGATACTGCTTACTTAGCTGCTACGCAAACCCACCACACTATGATGGGCCGCGCTATTGTTAAGGAAACTACGCTTGACGCATACAAAAAAGACGAAAAATCGGGCAATGCGCCTATATTAATACCTACGGCTAACGGCCCGCAAGGCACTGGCGAGGTAAACCTTTGGGACAACCATTTGCGCTTAAACCACAAGTGGGGCATGTCTATAGATTTGAACGCTTGTATAGGTTGCGGCGCCTGCGTAATTGGCTGCCAAACCGAAAACAACGTGCCTGTTGTTGGTAAAGACGAGATACGCCGCGGCCGCGAGATGCATTGGTTGCGTATTGACCGCTACTACACCAGCGACATGACCGAAGCCAAAGCGGAAGAAGAAGGTATTGGCGCTATTAAGAAGTTTGATGATATGGAGGTTCCGTCGGAAAGCCCACGTGTGGTTTTTCAACCGGTAATGTGCCAGCATTGTAACCACGCCCCTTGCGAAACTGTTTGCCCGGTATTGGCAACAACCCACAGCAACGAGGGCTTAAACCAAATGACATACAACCGTTGCATTGGTACTAAATATTGCGGTAACAACTGCCCATATAAAGTACGCCGTTTCAACTGGTTTAAATATGCCGACAACAGCCAGTTTGATTACTACATGAACGATACCCTTGGTAAAATGGTATTGAACCCTGACGTAATTGTACGTGGCCGCGGTGTAATGGAAAAATGCTCAATGTGTGTACAACGCATACAAGAAGGCAAATTAAACGCTAAGAAAGAAGGCCGCCGCCCAATAGATGGTGAAATTAAAACGGCTTGCCAACAGGTATGCAACACCGGCGCTATCATATTTGGCGACTTGAACGACGAAACCCACGAGGTTAGCAAATTGATTAAAGAGCCGCGTATGTACCACTTATTAGAAGAGGTAGGTGTACAACCATCGGTGTTTTACCAAACTAAAGTGCGTAACGTTAGCGAAAGCGAGATATAACAGAATTAAAGAGTAAGAAAAGATATGGCAACAGCACCATTAAATGATCTGCGCGACCCCCTTATTCTGGGCGAGAAATCGTACCACGATATAACCGTAGATATTTGCCGCCCTATTGAAACTAAGGCTAACAAGCTTTGGTACGTAGTTTTTGGCCTTTCATTCATTACCATGCTATGGGGCCTTGGCCTTATTGCCTACACTGTAGGTACAGGTTTGGGTGTTTGGGGCTTAAACAAATCAGTAGAGTGGGCTTGGGATATTACCAACTTTGTTTGGTGGATTGGTATCGGCCACGCCGGTACACTTATTTCGGCAATTCTTTTGCTATTCCGTCAGCGCTGGCGTATGTCTATTAACCGCGCGGCCGAGGCAATGACTATTTTTGCCGTAATCTGTGCCGCCTTGTTCCCCGTGTTTCACATGGGCCGTGTATGGGTAGGCTACTGGGTTTTGCCTTTGCCAAACCAATACGGTTCACTTTGGGCCAACTTTAACTCACCCCTTTTATGGGACGTGTTTGCAATCTCAACCTACTTCTCAGTATCATTAGTATTCTGGTACATAGGCTTAATTCCTGACTTTGCTACCATTCGCGACCGTGCAATTACCCCAATGGCTAAAAAAGCCTATACATTATTAAGCTTCGGCTGGACAGGTAACGCTAAAGCGTGGGCCCGTTTTGAAGAAGTATCGCTGGTTTTGGCCGGCTTATCAACCCCACTGGTACTATCGGTTCACACCATTGTATCTATGGACTTTGCCACCTCGGTAATACCGGGTTGGCATACCACCATCTTCCCGCCATATTTCGTAGCGGGTGCTATCTTCTCGGGTTTTGCCATGGTACTTACCCTTATGTTGATTGTGCGCAAGGTGTTGGGCTTAGAAGCTTACATTACTGTAGCCCACGTAGAGGCGATGAATAAAATCATCATCCTTACCGGCTCTATAGTAGGTGTGGCTTATTTAACAGAGCTTTTCATGTCGTGGTACTCTGGTGTTGAGTATGAGCAATACGCTTTTCTTAACCGTGCTACCGGCCCTTACTGGTGGGCTTACTGGAGCATGATGACTTGTAACGTAATTACCCCACAGCTTTTCTGGTTCCCTAAAATCCGCAAAAGTCTAGTGGCCACTTTTATCATCTCTATCTTTGTAAACATAGGTATGTGGTTTGAGCGTTTTGTAATTATTGTTACCTCGCTTCACCGCGACTACCTTCCATCAAGCTGGATGAACTTTCACCCCTCGTTTGTTGATATTGGCATATTTGTAGGCACTATTGGTTTCTTCTTTACCATGTTCCTGCTTTTTGCCCGTACCTTCCCTGTTATTGCATTAAACGAGTTGAAAACGATATTAAAAGCTACCGGCAAATACAAACGTACCAGCCCAAAACCTGAATACAAGGTTGAAGACCTTATTTTAGAAAGCCGTAAAGGCAAAGGCGGTGCTACATTACATGCCGAAGAACACCATTAATAACAAGAGATTACACACCAAGCGATGAGCGAAGTAACATACAATCCATCCATTATTTACGGCATCTTTGACGATGACGATGATATATTGCGCAGCGCAAAAGTTTTTCGCGCCAACCGTATATCGGTAGCCAACGTGTACTCGCCGTTCCCTATTCACGGTATCGACCCCGTTATTGGCCACCCACGCACCAACATTTCGGTAGCAGCCTTTGTATTTGGCGGCACCGGCCTATCATTAGCTATACTAATGATTTGGTATATGTTGATTAGCGACTGGCCTATGAACGTAGGTGGCAAACCCAACTGGACATTTGCAGCCAACTTCCCTGCGTTTGTACCCGTTTTGTTTGAAAGCACCGTGTTTTGTGCAGCCCACGGTATGTCTATTACTTACCTGTTGCTAAACCGTTTGCTACCGGGCTTTAACCCCCGCAACCCCGACCCACGCTCAACTGATGATAAGTTCATTATGGAAATTAACATGGATGAAAACTGGGATGCTACGTACGACGAGGTTGTTGGCCTGATGAAAAGCACCGGCGCCAGCGAAATTAAAGAACGTTAATAGCTTAATATACTGAGAGAGAGTTAACGATGAAAATGAAAAAATTAATACAAGGCTTTTTTGCAACGGCTGCCCTAGCAGTAGCTATTGCTTTTACAGGTTGCGTTAGCGACCCACAAAGCCCGGGTTTGGAATACATGCCCGACATGTACCGCTCAGCTGCATACAAAGCGTATACAGTAAACCCCAATTTTGCTGACAGCACAAGCGCACGCCGCCCTGTTGCAGGCACAATACCACGCGGGGGTATGTATACCGATTATGTGCCTTATGAGTACCCAAATACCAATGAGGGCTACGAGGCTGCCGGTATAAAACTTAAAAACCCTGTGGCTTTAACGCCTTCGGTATTAGCAGAAGGCAAACGCCTATATGGGTTGTTTTGTGTACACTGCCATGGCGAAGCCGGCGATGGACAAGGCTGGTTAGTTACTGCCGGTAAATTTGCCGGTGTACCATCATACTCAGGCCAGTTGAAAGACCTGCCGGAAGGTAAAATGTACCACACCCTTATGTATGGTAAAAACATGATGGGCTCTCATGCATCGCAAGTAAATATGAAAGAGCGCTGGAGCATTATCCATTATGTTCAAACCTTGCAAAAAGGAGCATCGGCCGCCCCTGCCGATACTACTGCAGGTGCTGCTAAACAAGACACTGTAGCTAAGAAGTAATATAACCCGAATAAAGAATTAAGAGATGAATTACGTAGTATCGAACCGCACACGAAACATCACCTTCATTTTGATGGCTGTCGGTCTTATTGCCATAATATACGGGGCTATTACGCTAAATCCTTTTAGCGCAGAGCACAGCCACAACGCTACCCGTTTTTGGGCCAACATGCTTATCAACTCCTTCTTTTTTATGGCTATTGCATTGGCCGGCACCTTTTTTACTGCCGTACAATACGTTGGCCAATCGGGTTGGTATGCCGCTATTAAGCGTGTGCCCGAAGCCGTTAGCCAATACATATTTGTAGGCGCCGGTATTTTTGCCGTTGTGCTTGCCGGTGGCGGTCATCACCTTTACCACTGGATGGCAGAAGGCGTTATGACACCTGGTAACGAGCATTACGATGCTATTATTGCCGGTAAAAAAGGCTTTTTAAATATCCCATTCTTTTGGGCTGCTACCTTAATTTACCTAGGCGGCTGGAGCTGGTTTACTTATGTTTTCCGCAAACGCTCGTTGCAAGAAGATATTGAAGGCGGCGTTGCAAACCACCGCAAAAACTATTTTACTGCGGCTTGGTTTATCGTTTTCTTTGCTGTTAGCTCATCAACATCATCATGGCACTGGTTATTATCTATTGATACACACTGGTTCTCTACCATGTTTGGTTGGTACATTTTTGCCGGTATGTTTATTAGCGGCCTTATTACCATTGTATTGTTTACTGTATACCTTAAAGGTAAAGGCTTTTTACCGGGCGTTAATGAAAACCACTTACATGATATTGGCAAGTTTATGTTTGCCTTCTCGGTATTTTGGACTTACATCTGGTTCTCGCAGTTTATGCTTATATGGTATGCAAACATACCCGAAGAGGTAACTTACTGGATGGCCCGTTTTGGCAGCTACAAAGGCTTAATGTTAGCCAACATCGCTATCAACTTTGTGTTCCCATTCTTTACTTTAATGACCCGCGATGCTAAACGTAACGGCATTATACTAGGTGTTGTAGGTTCAGTAATATTTGTAGGCCACTGGTTAGATATGTTTATGATTGTAATGCCCGGCACTGTTGGCGAAACAATACACATAGGTATAATAGAGGTTGGTGCTTTTCTTGGTTTTCTTGGCTTGTTTCTGTTTATTGTACACCGCAGCCTTGCCAAAGCAGCTACCGAGCCTAAAAACCACCCATTTTTGGAAGAAAGTTTACACCACCATATATAATCAGCACTATGGGAACCGCATTTTTGATTTTAGCTGTTTGTGTATTAGGAGTTGTTGCAGCATCACAAGCGATGCAAATAGCGCAACTTTCTAAACAACTACTTTCAAAATACGTTACTGAAGCGAAACAGAACAAGAATTAATTAAGAATAACGAGCAAAAGCTATGGAGTTTATAATATTAGCCGTAATTATCTTAGGAATTGTAGCAGTTACCCAACTGTTTAAGATTTATGAGCTTTCGAGGGAGCTTAGGCCCAATGAACCCGAGGTTATTACAGAGGCTGACAGCAGGTTTAATGCCCGCTTAGGTGTAATATTTGTATTAGGCTTTTTTGCCTTTTGCCTTTGGTGTGTGTACAAATGGAAAGGCGAATTTTTGCCTGAGCCTGCCTCTAAACACGGTGTTGAGATTGACCAGTTGATGGACCTTACCCTTATTATTATTGGTATACCATTCTTTATTTGCAATGCATTGTTGTTTTACTTTGTAAATAAATACTATTTCCGCAAAAATAAAAAGGCCGACTTTTTTGCCCACAGCAATAAACTAGAGGCTGTTTGGACTGTTGTTCCGGCTATCGTTCTTTCAGCACTTATTATTTATGGTATGCGCGTTTGGAGCGACGTTACCGGTTATACTACTGCAGCCGAAAGCGAAAATCCTGTTAAAATTGAATTATATGCACGCCAGTTTGACTGGACTGTACGCTATGCCGGCAACGACGGCAAATTAGGCGATGCCGATTTCCGTATGATTAATGGTACTAACGCATTGGGCCTAATTACCCCGGGAGCCATTGAAACCCGGTTACACGAACTTGACAGTCTAATTATTGATGGCCAAAAAGCCATTGACCACCAGTTGGCTATGGAAGGTAAAATTTTCCCTAAAAAAGCCGAGCCGGTTGACCCACATGCTAAAGGCAGCCATTTTGGCGAGCATAGCGAAGCCCCACACCCAAACCCTGAAGCTAAAACCGAACACGGTAAAGAAGGCGAACACGAAGGCGGCGCCCACCACGAAGACCCTTATGCAGGTTGCAGCAAGGCCGTACGTGCATTGGTTGATGAGTTGGAGCACTTGGTACGCATGAGGAAAAACGTAGCTAATTTTGCTACTAAAAACTACATCAAGTCTGACGATGATATGTTGGTAAAAGGCGAATTCCACATTCCGGTAAACCGCCCTGTTATCTTCCAGTTCCGTGCGCAAGATGTTATCCACTCTGCTTTTATGCCACACTTTCGCGCACAAATGAACTGCGTACCGGGTATGAAAACATTCTTTGCCATGACGCCAACTATTACCACCGCCGAAATGCGCAAAAAAACAGGCAAACCAACGTTTGAATACTACCTGTTGTGCAACAAAATTTGTGGCAACTCGCACTTTAACATGAAAATGGTTATAGTGGTTGATACGGAGGCTGATTACAACACCTGGCTTAAAGGTCAAAAAACCTTTACCGCAGCCCCTGCCGCAGCTTCAATACCTGCACCCGGCGACACTGCTACTGTAAATGCACAGAAAGATACTGTGAGTGCAGCAGCCCGTCCATAATAACAATAGTTAAAGAAGTTTAGTCTAGTTAATTTTATATAAAATTTTAGTCGTATGTCAGCAGAAACTCACGCAACAGCCCATGTACTTGATCACGGCCACGCTGCGGACGATCATGGCCATCACCATGAAACGTTTTTTACTAAATACGTTTTTAGCCAAGACCATAAAATGATTTCGAAGCAGTTTTTAATAACTGCTATCATTATGGGCGTATTGGCTATGCTTATGTCAATAGCCTTCCGTTTACAGCTGGCTTACCCCGGCGAGAAATTTCCTATTTTGGAAACCTTTTTGGGCAAATGGGCTAAAGACGGCGTACTTGATCCATCATTTTACCTTGCCTTGGTTACCATACACGGTACCATTATGGTGTTTTTTGTACTTACCGGTGGTTTAAGTGGTACATTCAGTAACCTGCTTATTCCATTCCAAATTGGTGCGCGCGATATGGCCTCAGGTTTCCTGAACATGTTGTCGTACTGGTTTTTCTTTTGCTCTTGCTGCGTAATGACTTATTCAGTATTTATTGAAACAGGCCCGGCATCAGGCGGTTGGACAGTTTACCCACCGTTAAGCGCACTTCCACAGGCTATGCCCGGCTCAGGTTTGGGTATGACGCTTTGGTTAGTGTCTATGACCTTGTTTATCGTTTCATCACTACTAGGTAGTCTTAACTACATTGTTACCATCATCAACCTACGTACTGTGGGTATGAAAATGACCCGTCTGCCCCTTACCATTTGGGCGTTTTTAATTACCGCTATTTTGGGTGTGCTTTCTTTCCCGGTACTTTTGGCCGCTGCCTTGTTGCTTATTTTTGACCGCAGCATGGGCACCAGCTTCTACCTGTCTGATATTTTTATTGGCGGACAAGCGTTAGAGCATAGCGGTGGTAGCCCAATTCTTTACCAACATTTATTCTGGTTCC
Source organism: Flavobacteriales bacterium (assembly GCA_031412115.1). Classification (GTDB taxonomy): domain Bacteria; phylum Bacteroidota; class Bacteroidia; order CAMBQF01; family CAMBQF01; genus CAMBQF01. Next base: position 239 of record JANOCJ010000199.1, on the reverse strand, counting down.
TAGGCCACCCCGAGGTATACATCGTACTTCTTCCTGCCCTTGGTTTAGCGTCTGAGGTTATTGCAACCAACGCCCGCAAGCCTATCTTCGGCTACCGTGCCATGATTGCCTCTATGTTGGCTATTGCCTTCCTTTCGTTTATCGTTTGGGGCCATCACATGTTTATTACCGGTATGAACCCATTCTTAGGTTCGGTATTCGTATTTACTACCCTTTTAGTTGCTATCCCATCGGCCGTT
>JANOCJ010000198.1:0-10438 GCA_031412115.1 Flavobacteriales bacterium | reverse complement strand
CTCATTATTATTAGGTGGGTCGGGGTGCCAAATGCTACAGGCATTGGTATAGTCGGCCGAATGCGCCGCTTGCTTAAACTCGCCGTTTTGTTTGCTGATAGATTTGCCGTAGGGCTTAAATAATGCATGGCAATGCAGGTCTATATGTTCCATTTTTGATTTTTTAAAGGGTTCAATACTATCAAATAGAAATGGTATTTGCAAACGCTTTCTTAAACTATCTTTGCGCCATGCGTATAATTTGCTTTGGCCCCGGGCCTGCATTTAAAGGTGGCATTGCCAATTACAACACATCGCTGGCTAAGGCCTTAGATGCTTTTCCTGATAATGAGGTACACATCGTATCGTGGACCCAACAGTACCCCGCCATCATTCCCCGCGACTTTATTGACCGTGCCAGCCGCCAAGACCAACTGGCCGGAACCTGCATTAAGGTGCATTACCTTACCAATTACAACAACCCTTTTAGCTGGTCGGCAACTGTTAAGCTGATTAAAGAATTAAAGCCCGATAAGGTGATATTCCAGTGGGCCATTGCTTTGCAGGGCTTTCCGTTGGGCTATATTGCCAAGCGTTTGGTAAAATGGGGCAAGACAGAAGTGATATTCGACATACACGTTTTGGTGCAGAAAGAAGCCAGCGTTTTAGACCGTTTCTTTACCAAATACTGCCTAAAATACGCTAATACCTATATATCGCACGCGCTAAAAACAGCCGGCGAGTTAAAGGAAACTTTACCTCAACTTGCCTATTACGATTCAGCAAAAGGCGAGCGGGGAGGGGCTGAGAAGAAGACCATCCTTAACCTGTTTCACCCTGTGTACGATATGTTTAAGCCCAACCCCGGCTTAGATATTGCGGCTTTAAAAGAAGAATGGCATTTACGTAAACACGTGTTTTTGTTCTTTGGTTTTATACGCAAATACAAAGGGCTGCACAACGTACTGCCCGCCTTTGCTAAGGTTGCTAAAGAGCGCGACGATGTAAGCCTTATGATTGTAGGCGAATCGTTTTGGGCTACGTTGGATAAGAGCAAATTCTCTACCCGCGTAAAGAACTTCCTGTTTGGCTTTGCCAAGAAACTGCTGGTGCGCAACAGCGATAACGAGCAGGATTACAACCCGTTAGCCTTGATAGAAGAGCTGGGCCTGCAAGACCGTGTTTTTCTGGTAAATGAGTTTGTGCCGAATGAGGATGTACACAAGTACTTTCAGGTAGCAGATGCGGTGGTAAACTACTATGAAACCGCCACTCCTAGCGGGGTAGAGAGCATTGCCTATAACTTCCACATGCCGATATTGGCCACCAAAGTGGGCCACTTTCCTGAGACGATACAAGATGCCTTTAACGGCTACCTTGCCGAGCCCAACGATGTTGGAAGCATGGCCGGCACTATGTTCCGCTTTTTAGAATACCCTGTAGACCGTGCCAATGTTGCCGCCAAGGTAAAGGAAATGAGCTGGGAGAATTATGCTAAGGAGATAATGAAGGGTTGAACGCCTCCGTCACACTGAGCGTAGTCGAAGTGTGTATTACCCCGTAATACCATTTTTACCACCAAATAGCCCTCAATTACCCAATAAAACGCTGAAATAAAATAGAATTTACCTAAAGTGGAGTGTTTTTAGCTTGCCGAAGTAATAAGTTAGCGTGTTTAAAATCAATACGTTATAAGGATAATAACCTAAACTTTACTGCAAGCCTAAAATGTAAAGTTTGATACAAATCAAGTACCCACACGGTGCAGCTTTGCTATACTGGCTACTAAAAGGCAGGTTAATAGCAAGCGAATACCCTATAAATAACAAGCGAAGTTTGCACCCTATTATATACGCAAACGCTAAAAACCGCGTAAAAAGCGATATAAAACGCGAATAAAACATTAAAAAAGCTAAATTTTTTGCAATAAACTGCAATTTTTTAATCAAAAAACGAAGCTTTTATAAAATTACGTTTTTGGGGATATTTGCAGCCGGATTTTTATCAACGTTGAAAGAAATCTGTGGGAAATTAGCACAGTTACTTTAATCAGGTAGGTAATATGTCGAGAGAATTGAATTTCAACTTTAGTATTATCTTAGCCCCAAAATCTCAATTTAATTGCCATGGCTAATAAATACGTTCAATTCGTTTCAGATAAACATTTACTTGAATGCATTGCTAACTTACACAATGCATATCTGCGTGCAAAAAACAATATTACTAAACTCAATTTTTACAGCAACAAGGTTGATACAATAAAACTAACTTTTGATTCAAAATTTAATGGTATTGATGAGGAAAGCCTAATAGAGGCTGAAATATTAAGGCAGATCGATAAATCAATAAACAATTCAATAGGGACTTTTCATGAACAAGTATTGGGTGGTATAGATAAATACGAGGTCGGCAAATTAAGTGGTTTTGATGTCAAGGCTATTGATAATACATTATTCGCAGATATTAAAAACAAACACAATACAATGAACAGTAGTTCAGCAGAAGCCCTTTTTCAAAAGTTATCCCGCTTTGCAGATGATTATAAAAAAGCTAAATGCTATTGGGTGCAAATTCTTGCTAAAGGAAGTTTTTGTGAATTGTGGCATGGTGATATTAATGGCAAGGAATACTCACATAGCAGGGTATATAAAATTTCTGGCGACCAATTTTATGCATTGTTATCAGGCCAAGAAGATGCACTTTTACAGTTATATAAGGCACTACCCAAGGCCATAAAAGATTATTTAAAATCAATTGATGAGGATGAGGAGGTAGGAGAAAACTCAGCTATTGAAGAGATTAAATCAGAAATTACAATTACCAAGAGAACTATACTAGATCAAATTACTTTTGAAAATTATAGCTACTATTTAGGTTTTGGCAAGTTATAATACTGGTTCAAAAACTTTACAATTGAATAACCTACTTCTGTTCCTAAATTAACAGGTACAGCATTGCCTATTTGTTTGTATTGTTGAGCCATAGACCCCTCAAATTTCCAATCATCAGGAAAGGTTTGAATACGCGCATATTCCCTAACAGTAAATGGCCGGGTTTCTTCAGGGTGACACCTTTCTGTTTGTTTTTGTGCTGGGCTACAGGTTAAGGTTAAACAAGGTTCGTCCCAACCTATCCTTCTAGCAATGCCAGTTTTGCCGCCACCTAAATGGAAACTGCCTCCCATAAATTGCTTTTGAATTTCTAAAGGTAAGTCGCGCCAGTATCCTTTGGGCGGCACTAAATCTAAAACATCAATTTTGCTTTTAGGGTATTTAGCCCCTGTAGATTTAGGTACATTAGAATCAAACAACTCGCCCTTTTTTAAAGCATCTTTTAAATTGTATACCTTTTTATATGGCTTAGGATATTCATATTTCAAATCAATATCCTTTCTTATTCCCACTAAAATTAAGCGCTCCCTTTTTTGTGGTACTTTATAATTTATTGCTTTTAATACCTGAATAGGAACAACATTATAGCCTATTTCATCTAATATCGAAATCATGCCCTCAAGTGTTTTTCCGCCTTCATGATTTAGTAAGCCCCTAACATTTTCACCAATACATATTGGGGGCTTGACTTGTTGTACAACCCTTGCAAATTCATAAAACAATGTCCCCCTAGCATCTGCCAACCCCAATCTTTTGCCTGCATAGCTAAACGCTTGGCATGGAAATCCACCAGTTACAACATCAACTTTATTATGGTATTCTACAAAATCTAGTAACCTGATATCGCCTTCTAAAACCTTCCAATGCGGGCGGTTTTTTCGTAAAGTTTGACATGCCCACTTATCAATTTCATTTAATGCAACGCATTTCAAACCCGCTTTTTCCATACCAACAGCTAATCCACCGGCACCGGCAAATAATTCTAATACGGAGTAATCGTGTAAAGGCTCAACATAATTTGAAACTGTTTCATCAATGTCTTGGTCAACAAAATCAGCAAAAAGGGTTAATACCTCTTCCCTTTTATACACTCGGTAATTACTCATAGGTTCTCGAACGGCATTAAGTTTGCCATCCCTATCCCAACGTCTTAAGGTTTCTTTGCTTTTGCCAACTAGCTTCGAAGCTTCGGCCAGGGTAATATATTCTTTTGTAACCATATAGTTCAACCTTATACAATGGTTACAAATATAAACGTAAACAATTACATTGCAAATGATATTTCTATATTAGATATTAACAATGGAATATAAACAAAAAAATACTGTAGTTCCTAGGTTTAATGAGGCTAATGGCTTTTATACTACAAAAGCTAGGAGTGAATTAATGGCTAAAATTAAAGGTAAGAATACTAAGCCTGAGATAGTATTAAGAAAGGCACTTTGGAAGGAAGGCATACGTTACAGATTAAATGTGGCTAAGTTGCCCGGAAAGCCCGATATTGTTATTGAAAAGAATAAAATTGTAGTTTTTGTTGATGGTGAATTTTGGCATGGGTATAAATGGGAAGAGAAAAAAGCCAAGATAAAAGCCAACAGGGAATTTTGGATAAAGAAGATTGAGCGTAATATCGAAAGGGATATTTCTAATAGAGTAAAACTTTCACTAATGGGCTATACTGTATTGCATTTTTGGGAGCATGAAGTGAAAAAAGATTTGAATGCATGTGTACAAATAATACTGTCCTATACTAGATAATAATACCCAGGTCCAGCGGTTATTTAGACTTTTAAAAGGCAGTCGCATTTACCCGCGTAAGCAAGCGTTAGGGATAGTAGCGGCAGCCCGCGCAGTATGCGCGGCTACAGCGGATAGCCCGACGGCGCAGCCGTAACGCCCTGCTGTTTTCCCTAGTTATCATGAGATCCCGTGTCAAGCACGGGATGACGGCTTCGATTTAGATTGCTTCGTCGCTTTGCTCCTCGCAATGACGTTCTGATTACTACCAACTGCCAACCGCCAACTTTTTTGTACCTTTGCCCTATGTGCGGAATAGCAGGCCATTACAGCCATTCACAGTTTTTTGCGGGTGATGATATTAAACGGATGACCGATTGCATGAGCCACCGTGGCCCCGATGCTGACGGTCATTTTAGCGAAGGCCCTGTTGCCCTTGGCCACCGCCGGTTGAGTATTATAGACCTTTCTACCGCTGCTAACCAGCCCATGTTTTCGCACAACGACCGCTATGTAATTGTGTTTAACGGCGAGATTTATAACTTTCAGGAAGTAGCTAAAGAGCTGAACGTTTCGATGAAAACCCACGGCGATACGGAGGTTATACTGGAGGCTTTTGTGCAGTTTGGAGAGCAGTTTGTAGAGAAGCTCAACGGCATGTTTGCCATGGCTATTTACGATAAGCAAAGCGAAGACCTGTACCTGTACCGCGACCGTATTGGCATTAAGCCGGTGTACTATTATTGGGATGGCAGCAATTTTGCCTTTGCATCGGAGCTGAAGGGAATCCGCAATATACCCGCCATACAGCGCGGGCTTACGCTGGATAAAAACGCGCTTAACAACTACTTTCATTTAGAATACATACCCGAGCCGCGCACCATTTACAATGAGGTAAAGAAACAGCCTGCCGGTTCGTACATTAAAATATCGGGCAAGGCCCTAAGCATAAACTACTACTGGCGGCCCGAGGATAAGGTGCTTCCCGAAGTTATCTCGGACGAAAAACAGGCCAAAGAGCAACTGCGCGGCTTGCTGGAAAGTTCGGTACGCTACCGCATGATAGCCGATGTGCCTTTTGGTACATTCCTTAGCGGGGGCACAGATTCGAGCATTGTTACGGCCATTGCGCAAAGCGTAAGCAAGGTGCCGGTTAATACGTTTTCTATAGGCTTTAAAGAGGGGAAATACAACGAGGCGCATTTTGCATCGGCGGTAGCTAAAAAACTGGGCACCAACCACCACGAATTTATGGTGTCGTACGACGATGCGCTGGAGTTGGTGGAGAGTGTAATTGACTCGTACGACGAACCTTTTTCCGACTCGTCGGCCATACCCACTATGCTGGTTTCTAAGCTGGCGCGCAAGCACGTAACCATGACCCTTAGCGGCGATGGCGGCGACGAACTGTTTATGGGCTATGGCGCATACACTTGGGCCAATCGTTTAAATAACCCATTGGTGAAAGCCTTCCGCAAACCCATTGGCGCGGCGTTATCACTGGCCGGAAACCGCTATAAACGGGCCGGGCAGGTGTTTAAGTATGAGAATGAATCGACCCGAAAGAGCCATATATTCTCGCAAGAGCAATACGTTTTTGCGGGCTACGAATTGCCTAAACTCTTTAACCCCAAGTTTTATACCGGGGTAGATATTGACGAAAGTACGCCCGCAATACCTCGCAAACTAAGCGTTGCCGAAGAGCAGGCTTTTTTTGATTTACGTTTTTATTTGAAAGATGATTTGCTGGTAAAGGTTGACCGTGCCACGATGAAATACTCGCTGGAAACCCGCGTGCCTTTGCTTGATTACCGCGTAGTGGAGTTTGCCCTAAACCTTGACGAAAAACTAAAGGTAAACAACGGCACCCAAAAATATTTGCTGAAAGAATTGTTGTACGATTACGTTCCGCGCGAGTTGTTTGACAGGCCCAAGTGGGGCTTCTCTATCCCCATGGGTACATGGTTTAAAAACGAGTTGCGCAGCTTGGTTGAAGAGACATTATCGGAACAAAAAACCAACGAGATTGGCATATTAAACTACGCCACGGTACACAACCTAAAACAGCGCTTTTTTAATGGGGAAGAGTACCTCTACAAAAAGCTGTGGCAAATGATTGTGCTGCATAAGTGGGCAACTAAGTTCCCGGTTCGCAGTTCGTAGTTCACAGTACTGCCAACCGTCAACTGCGAACTGCCAACTAATTTCCCAATCCCATCTTCGGTTTGTCTTTAGGGGCTTTGTCGTTGGGTGTTTTGTCGTTTTTGGCGTCAATGTCAACAATCTCTACCCATTTGCCCTTTTTAAACTTTAGGGCATTGTAGGTAAAATCGGGGCCATAAAACTGGTACTGCCCTTCAAGCCATTCGCGCATGGGCGATAGGTGGTCGTAAATAATCATGCCCTTATCATCGTTGTAGCGCACACTCATAGTAGCCTGTGCCGAGTATTCAAAAACAATCCGCTTGGGCGATTTTTTATTGTAATCAAAAATATTATCACCGAAGGATACCCCGCCGTATTTATCAATAATAATACAGTCTACAATTTTTTTGCGGGTGCTACGGTTGTTAAAATCAACCCCCAAAAGGGTGTAAAATTTTTGCTTTTTGTATGATGTCTGGATGATGGTATAATAGTGCGTACCATACCAGTTTTTTGAATTTAAAAAGCGGGTTTCAGGGGTTTGTATCTGGTCGCTTTGGTCAACCAGTTTTACCCATTTATACTCGCCGGTTTTAGGCACTTTGAGCTGTACATAGCCATAGTATTGGTAGCTGCCATTATCGCGCGGCATGTTCCAGCTAAATATGCGGAAGCTTTTATCGTCGGGCCTTAGCTTTGAAATTGTATTCAACGAATCAAACGGGTAGTCCAACGATTTTGGGTCGGCCAGCGCTTTTTCAAACAAGGCAATAAAGGCACCGTTAGCCGCCATACGGGCGCTATCGCCCTCGGCCCTAAGCACCTGCGGGGCAATTTGCACCATTTGTGCCTCAAGTTGCGCAAGGGTTTGCGCGTAGCCTGAAAGCATCAACACTAAAAAAACAGAAGTAGCAATAATACGGATACGCATATGGGGGCTGTTTACGCAAACTATACTAAAGGGTTATAAAACAAAAGTCCTGCCACAAACCGTAGCAGGACTTTTTTAATTTTTTATTACTCTCCCCTCTGGGCTCTCGGCTCTCGCCTTCTTAGCCGTGCATCATTGTTTTGCGGGCCAATAGGGTATCCTGGCTTTCGCGGAAGTTAGGGTCATCTACACAACAATCTACCGGGCAAACGGCCGCACATTGTGGTTCGTCATGAAAGCCTACACATTCAGTACACTTATCGGTAACAATATAATAGGTATCCATTTCCCTAGGGGTTTGTGTGGCATTAGCGTCAACCGGCGGGTTGCCAATAGTGCTTACCTCGCCTTTAAGGCTGGTTCCGTCGGCAAAGCGCCATTCGGTACCACCTTCATAAATAGCATTATTGGGGCATTCGGGTTCGCATGCGCCGCAGTTAATGCATTCGTCTGTAATCATTATAGCCATAGCAAAATATTTGCGTTAATTTTGTGGTGCAAAAGTAGAACGCAATTTTTTAACGTAGGTTACAACATCGTTATTTAGAATTTGTTAAAACAACACATTTTTATGGATAATAAGGCAGTAAGGGCATTTGAAAAATTGGGGGAGTTTATGGGCGCTGTGGCCGATTGCGACAAGAAGAAAACCTTGGATAAAGCCATTCCTAAAGAATATTACGATGCGCTGGACGAATTAATTATATCAACCCATATATACAATGGCTGGTTTACCGATGGTAACCTGCGCATTGCCGTTAAGGCTTTATCGCTTAGTATGGCCGGTAACGAGTTGCAACGTTGGGTTAACAAGTACGGCGATGTTACGCCTTCGGCGGAGAAAACCATAGGCCTTGTTATGGCAGGCAATATTCCCTTGGCAGGCTTTCACGATTTAATGTGTGTATTATTGGCCGGACATAAGGCGCTGGTTAAGCTATCGTCTGACGATAATAAAATACTGCCGCTGCTGGTAAAGGTGCTTGAAGCCATTGAGCCCGAAATGAAGGGCCGCGTAGCTTATGCCGAAGGCTTGATGAAAAATGCCGATGCTTTTATAGCCACGGGCAGCAACAACTCATCGCGCTATTTTGAGTATTATTTTAACAAGTTCCCCCATATCATCCGCAAAAACCGTAACTCGGCCGCAGTGCTTAGCGGTAAAGAAACTGCCGAAGAGTTAGAAGCGTTAGCGTCTGATGTCTTCCTATATTTTGGCCTTGGCTGCCGCAGCGTATCAAAGCTATACGTACCAAAAATGTACGATTTTACTAAGATGTTTAAGGCTTTTGAAAGCTGGAAGAAAATTTTTGAGAACAAAAAATACGGCAACAACTACGATTATATACGCGCCATATACCTACTAAATAAAATACCCCATATGGATGGCGGCTACCACATGCTAAAGCATGACGAAGCCCTTGCATCGCCGGTGGCAGTTATTTATTACGAGTATTACGATGACTTGGAACAACTGGGCGAACTGCTGCAAAGCAAAGATGAGCAGTTGCAGTGCGTAGTAAGCAGCACCAACTTTGGCTACCCCACCATACCTTTTGGCAAAGCGCAATACCCTGCGGTTGATGAATATGCCGATGGCATTGATACCCTTAACTTTTTGCTGAATTTGTAAGCAATAAAAAAAGGCTTTAAGTTTCCCTAAAGCCTTTTAAAATTACTTTTCGTCAGCCTGAGCTTAGCTTGTCCTGAACTTGATTCAGGAAAGGCTGCACGCTTCACACTTCGACTAGCTCAGTGTGACAGCGGCTGTTCCCACGCCCCTACCGTATAAGCGATACAATGCCGTGGTATTCTTTCTCCTCGTTTTTAATGTTTACCGTTTTTATGAGGTATACGTAAGTGTCAATCAATACCATACTGTCTTTATGCCTTCCATCCCATGGTTTAGCCATGTCTTTCGATACATAAATCTGTTGGCCCCAACGGTTAAATATATACAATTCGTAGTTTTTAATATCAGCACCTACGCCGCCAAAATAATCGTTCACCCCATCATCATTAGGCGTAAAGCCCGATGGTATGTAGAACGTTGGCACAGGCTCTACCCTTACAATGGTTTGGGCAGTATCGGGGCAGTTGTTGGCATTGTTGGCAACCAGCGTTACCAGGTACGAACCCGAATCGGGGAAGGTAACAACCGGGTTTTGGGTGCTTGAGAATATGTTGGGCCCAAAGCTCCAGTTCCACACGCTGGTGTTGGTAGATTGGTCTATAAATGAAATAATAGGGTCAAATACGGTGGTAATGTATGGCGATGCCACAAAATCGGCCGTGGCCTGCGGGTAGGCGGTAATATAGCCTATGCGTTGTATGGTGTCGCTACAGTTGTTTTGGGTTATTACAATAAGGCTAACATCGTATATGTTTGCGTTAAGGTATACGTTGCTTGGGCTTGTGCCGTTTGATATGTTTCCATCGCCAAAATCCCAAATGCGGTTAGTAATAAGCGCGCCATTACCCAAGCTTAAATCAGTAAATGTTACGCCCAGCGGTGCGCAACCGGTAAGCGGCGTAGCGGTAAAATCTGCCGTAGGCAAAGGGTCAACCGTTATTGGTTTGGTAATAGTATCGGGGCAGTTAAAGCTGTTGTTTATTATCAGTGTAACGTTGTAGGCACCTGCAGTACTATAGTTGTACGACGGGTTTGTTTGGGTTGATGTGCCTATGCCATCGCCAAAACTCCAGCCGCGGCTTGTAATGGTGCTGCCGTTGGGGTTTGATAAATCTTGAAAAG
>JANOCJ010000197.1:0-1996 GCA_031412115.1 Flavobacteriales bacterium | reverse complement strand
TCATAACCCGGAATACAGGTAGCTGTAACATATACAAATGCATTTGAATACTGCACCTGCTGCACGTTACTCGGAATACTGTTGTAACCCGTTTCTCCGGTTGTATTAATAATCCACGATGTAATTTCGGGAGTTAGCGTTTGGGCATTAAGCAGGCCTGCAAATGCCATTGTAAAAGTAAAAATCAATTTTTTCATATAGTAGCTTTGGTGTTGATAGACATTAAGATATACGAAAGGTTTAATGAGGAGGTGAAAAAAAAGTTGAATACGTCATTGCGAATTCTGCAACGCAGAAGAAGCAATCTCTCCGTTGCAATTAATCACTGAACATGACACTGAGAGATTGCTTCATGCTTCGCATTTCGCAATGACGAACTACGCTAAATAGTCTTTACCTCAAACAATTTACACAGCAAACCCAAATGTCCGGTATGTGTCCCCTCGTGCCGAATGCAGTGCATTATAGTACCTTTCTTGCTCATATCGCTGCTAAAGGAAAAGCCAAGGTTGTTTTCTTCGGCTAGTTGCTCGTCCGATAATGAGCGCAAGTGTTCCATAGCATGGGCATGCACTTTTTTAAACAAGTCCATAAGTTCTTTAACCTGCCATTTGGCGTTGGCTTCAGTATATCCATTGCCCATAGAAAAGGCTAGTAAATCTTCAAACTCGGGTAGGGGAGTGCCGCCCGTTCCGTTTATGATTAGGAAATGCTCGGCCCAAGCCAAGTGGGCCAACTGCCAGTACCAATTGTTGAATTTTTTACCGTCAATTTCAAATTGAAGGTAAGGGTCGGTTTCTTTTAGTTTAGAAAAGTACCAGCGCGTAAGTTCGCGGCTGGTGTCCATTTGATCGGCTAATACGTTGGCTATTGTTGGCATAAATTTATTTGTTTTTACCTCATCCTAAATCCTTCTCCTAAAGGAGAAGGACTTTTTTTTGCTCCCCTCTCCCTTTAGGAGAGGGGCTGGGGGTGAGATATTATTTATCAAATTGCTTTGCTTTGTTCCAATACTCATCCATCTCGGGCAGCGTCATATCCTTAATCTGCTTACCGTCTTTGGCGCTTTCAGTTTCTAAATACTGAAAGCGTTTTATGAATTTTAAGTTGGTACGCTCTAGCGCATCTTCGGGGTTTATGTTGATGAAACGTGCGTAGTTAATTAACGAGAATAGTAAATCGCCAAATTCACCTTCTACCTTTTCGTGCGCAGCGCCGCTGTCTACTTCGGCTTTAAATTCCTGCAACTCTTCATTTACTTTATCCCATACCTGAGCGGGCTCATCCCAGTCAAAGCCAACACCTCGGGCCTTCTCTTGTATGCGCGATGCTTTAACTAAGGCAGGCAATGAAACAGGCACACCTTCCAACACCGATTTTTTGCCTTCTTTCAGTTTCAACTGTTCCCAGTTTTGTTTTACTTCTTCTTCGTCTTTCACCGTTACATCACCATAAATATGAGGGTGGCGATGTATTAGCTTATCGCAAATGCTGTTTAGCACATCGGCTATATCAAACTGGTTGGTTTCCGATGCTATTTTGGCATAAAAAACCATGTGCAGCATAAGGTCGCCCAACTCCTTTTTTATCTCCTCCATATCTTTTTTCAATATGGCATCACTCAGCTCATAAGTCTCTTCAATAGTCAGGTGCCTAAGGGTTTCCAGCGTTTGCTTTTTATCCCACGGGCAGCCCGCACGCAACTCATCCATTATAGTTAACAGCCGCTCAAACGCCTGGAGTTTTTCATTCATAGCTACAAATGTAACAATTAATTTACCCGTCTATTTTTAACTCTCCCGCAACACAGCACCTGTATAATTTTCGTGTGTTCACAATCCCGCCTAAGGCGTGACATCCCTGTATTATGATAGGTGTTATTACATGAAAATGTTACTTTAAACTGTCTGCGACGCTTGTCTGCCGACAGCCTTACTTTTTTCTTGATAAAAAAGTAAGTAAAAAATCAAGGGCTGTCATTTCTTAACGACCAGCT
>JANOCJ010000196.1:0-7401 GCA_031412115.1 Flavobacteriales bacterium | reverse complement strand
CTTCAATATTATCAACTACACCGTTGTGGTTGTTAAACCCTTTTATCAAAAAGTCAAATTTTGCATCTTTTACGGTAAGGTCTTTTACCATTATTTGGTTGCCGTCCGTTCCTTCCGACATGTCAATAATTAAAAAGCGCTCATCCTCAGTAGTGCCCGCGCCAAAGTAACGCAAAGGGTGTTCTTTATCTTCGTACACCAACACATCCTCGCTTTGTGGCGTGCCTATTTTATGGAAGAATACTTTTTGGTATTCATTGGTTTTTGATAGTTCCATTCCGGGTGCGGGGGCATCGTATCGGCTGTAGTAAAAGCCATCGCCGTGCCATGCTGTGCCCGAGAATTTTACCCACTCCAGCTTATCCTCTGTGTCTTTGCCGGTAGCTACTTCGCGCACGTAAATCTCTTGCCAGTCCGACCCTGCTTTTGATAACGTATAGCCAATGTATTTTTTGTCTTTTGAATAACCTGCCAAGCCTATAGAGGTTGTACCGTCTTTCGACATGCTGTTGGGGTCTAAAAATACTTCAGGTGTTCCGTCTAACCCCTTTTGGCGGTAATATACCGCTTGGTTTTGCAGGCCGTCATTTTTGCTAAATATGTAATAATCGCCCACTTTAAAGGGGATACCAAAACGTTCGTAGTTGTACAGTTCGGTAAGGCGGTTTTTAATTTTTTCGCGGTAAGGTATTTTGGCTAAATAGTCAAAGGTTACTTTATTTTCTGCCGTTACCCAATCTTTTGTCTGGGCCGAATTATCGTCTTCAAGCCAACGGTAAGGGTCTTCTACTTTAGTACCAAAATAATCGTCTACCTGATCGGTTTTTTTTGTTTCGGGGTAAGTAATTTGTGCTTGAAGCATACCTGTTATAGCAATAGCAGGAAATAACAATTGTAATCTCATTTTATATATTTAAAAAGCCCCTTGCGCTTAACGAAAGGGGCTTGGTGAAGGCTATTGTTTTTTAATAGGGTCTAAACGCAGGTATTTAAACTGGGTGTATGTACCCTTTTCGGCTTTTGGCAGGTTTACTGTTTCTTTAACCGCCTTATAGTTTGCATCATTAACGGCTATGGTGTATTCTTTCTCGGCCTCAATGGTTATAAAGTAATCGCCATTTTCATCGCTTTCAATAGTAGTTACATTGCCTGCGGCATCCGTTACATCAATTTTTACCGATACGTTTTGGCCTGTGTTGCTATCAATAACTTTGCCTTTTAAAATAGACAATGGCGGGCCTGTGTAAGCAGGCGTATTGTCTTTCACCTCTTCGCCGTAGTGGCTCATGTCAATTTCATAAATATCTAGGTCGCCCTGGCCGCCGGGTTTAACGGCGCTGTACCAAGCTTTAGCCCCATCGGTGCTAAGCACAAAGTGGCGCTCGTCGCCAATAGAGTTTATAGGGAAGCCCAAGTTTACAGGGGTTGTCCACTTACCATCTACCAAGGTACTTTTAAAAATATCGTAGCCGCCCATGTTGTTGGCATGGCCTTTTGATGAGAAGTATAAGGTTTTCCCGTCGGGGTGTAGGTATACGCTTACCTCATCCTCAACCGTATTTATAATAGGCCCTAAATTCTCCGGCTTGCCAAATTCATTTTTACCAATTTTAGGTGCGCGCCATATATCGCCATTGCCTTGACCGCCGTTAGGTTTCTCACTTACAAAGTAAAACCATTTGCCGTCGGCGCTTACGCAGCCCGATGTTTCAAACCACGACGAGTTTATGTCTTTCTCTACCTCTTTGGGGCTGCCCCATTTGCCGCTGGCATTTATTTTAGAATAGAATATTTGGCCCGAGCCTTTGTTTACCATGTTGCGGTATAGGTAAATTACCTTCCCGTCGGGCGATATGCTGCTGCTGGCATCGTGGCCTTTGGTGTTTACAGCACCTTCAATATGCACAGCCTCGGCCCAGTCGTTGGTTAGGCTATCCCAAGTTGCCATATAAATATCTTCGTAAAACTGGTTGTTGTTAATGTCAACCTTTCCGCCTTCGGTGTCTGACCGGCGCGAGGTAAATACCAGCATCTTTCCATCAGCACTTACCGATGGGTTTGATTCTACAACATCAGTATTAACTTTAGGCCCCAGGTTTCTAAACGTTACGTTTTGTGGTTTTGCTAATTGCTGGCGGGCAAATTTACATTGGGTTTGTAAGCGCTCCGGCTCCGAACCTTTTACTTTCTCAGGGTCTAAGGCTTTTATGGCTTCGCCGGCCATGTATTCGGCACTATCAAGGTTACCATTTTTTTGGTAGGCTTGGCCAAGCATCAGCGCCAGTTCTTTATCAGCTTTAGGGTCGGTTTTATAGGCGCGGGCAAAATGGTCAACAGCCTCCGGAATACGGTTTAGCAGATAGTAGCAGCGGCCCATTAAAAATAATAGCTCGCCATCTTTTTGGTTTTCTTTATCGGCATTGTATACTTGGCGATACACTTTTAGCGCGCCCTCATAATCGCCTCCTTGAAACAGGTTGGCTGCTTTATACATCTTTAAGGGATCCTTCTTTAGTGGCGCAGTAGTAGCGTTTGCAGACAATACGCCTACAAGCAAGGCAAATAATATTAAAACCGATTTTTTCATGACCTGGTAGTTACAGCCGCCAAGATACAAAAACCTTGCCGACAGGGTAAAAAATTTACACTGTAAATTTTTTGCCCAAAACCCCCAGCCCAGTCTATTCCTTTTTTATAATACTAATTTCGCCCGAGCGTTCTAGCCATGCTTCTTTTATGCTGCTTACCTCTGTTAGGCCGTTGCTGCGCAAAGCCTCCTCTACATCGTTGGTAGTAATTTGTTCTTTAGCCATGTTTTTTTCAATAGGCACACCATCCTTTATCAGCATAATGGCATTGCCCTTAAACACGCTGCCCATTTTGCTACTTTTGTAGGTAAGCCAAGCAATGCAGCGGTGCAGTAAAATAATAACCAAACCGGCTATTAATACCGAAAAGAAAGGCTCATCGCCTACAATAACAGTGCGGCCCAGCATACCACCGGTAATAAGCAGGGTTAGCCTGTCGAACACGCTAAAATCGCCAATGGTGCGCAAGCCCGCAATGCGCATATAAATAAGGGCGGTAAAAAATATTACCACCGCCCGCGCCGACATTTGGTAAGTGTTTAGCCGGGTAGTTTCTAATCCTAATACATCATTCAACCATTCCATAATTTTGCTTTTTTATACAAAACCGTGGGGGGTAATTTTTTGTTTTGGGAATAAAAAAAGCGGCCCGAAAGCCGCTTAGTATTTTTTTTCAACCCCTCCTCATATGCTTCGACAAGCTCAGCATGACGGAGGAGTTTAAAATATATCTATGCCGTTAAAACTGAGCGCGAAATTACAATGCGTTGTACCTCCGATGTACCTTCGTATATCTGGGTAATCTTAGCATCGCGCATTAGACGTTCAACATGGTATTCTTTTACAAAACCGTAGCCGCCGTGTATCTGCACAGCTTCTACCGTTGTGCGCATAGCCACCTCCGATGCAAACAATTTAGCCATAGAGCTGGCTTGGTCGTAGTTTTGGTGTTCGTCTTTTAACCAAGCCGCTTTGTAGCAAAGCAAACGGGCTGCCTCAATTTCGGTAGCCATATCAGCCAACTTAAATTGAATGGCTTGGTGCTGGCTAATTTCTTTACCAAAGGCTTTGCGGGTTTTAGAATAAGCCAACGACAATTCGTACGCGCCTTGGGCAATGCCTAAGGCTTGCGCGGCAATTCCTATACGGCCACCGGCAAGGGTTTTCATGGCAAATTTAAAGCCGAAACCATCTTCGCCAATGCGGTTTTCTTTAGGCACTTTCACATCCTGAAACATCAGGGTATGCGTATCTGACCCACGAATACCTAATTTATTTTCTTTAGCACCAACCATAAAGCCGGGCATGCCTTTTTCAACAATAAGGGCATTAATGCCGCGGTGGCCTTTGCTGCGGTCGGTTTGGGCTATAACCAAATATGTGTCGGCATTGCCACCATTGGTAATCCAGTTTTTGGTACCGTTTAGCAGGTAATGGTCGCCCATATCAATAGCCTCTGTTTGTTGCGATGTAGCGTCTGAACCAGCTTCGGGCTCAGACAGGCAGAAGGCGCCTAACTTTTTGCCGCTGGCAAGGTCTACCAAATATTTTTGTTTTTGCTCTTCGTTGCCGTAAGCCTCTAAACCGTAGCAAACAAGCGAGTTGTTTACCGATACGGCTACCGAGCACGAAGCATCAATTTTTGAAAGTTCTTCCATTACCAACACATACGATATGGCATCCATACCCGAGCCACCATATTTAGGGTCAACCATCATACCCATAAAGCCCATTTCGCCTAATTTTTTCCAGGCTTCAAGCGGGGCTTTTTGGTGCTCGTCGCGTTCAATAACGCCGGGCAATAGTTCTGTTTGGGCAAAATCGCGGGCAGCTTTCTGCACCATCAAATGTTCTTCGGTAAGGGAAATATTCATGGTAATTGTAATATTTAGGAGGGGCAAAAGTAAGGAATTTTTGGCTCACCACCCCCTTTCCCCCTCCTAAATTAGGAGGGGGTGTCATAACGCAGTTGTGACGGGGTGGTAAACTTCTTCCAACGTAATTTCACGTAATCTATACTTCTACACCTAAACCAGCCGCGCAAATAGCTAATATTGCACCAATGATTAAAGATACCTATAACGTTATTGGGTTAATGTCGGGCTCATCGCTCGACGGGTTGGATATTGCCTATTGCGAATTTACTTTGGCTAACGGCGAATGGAAGTGCCTGATTAAAAGTGCTGAAACGGTTGAATACTCTGACTACTGGGAAGACCGCCTGAAAAATGCCCATACCCTTAGCGCCGAAGAATTGGCTATACTTAATGTTGATTTTGGCTTGCTGTTGGGCGAAGAAGTTTGGCGTTTTATTAGTCGCCACAGTGTAGTGCCCGAGTTTGTAGCATCGCATGGGCATACCGTTTTTCATAAGCCTGAACATAAATTAAGCCTGCAAATAGGTTCGGGCCAGCATTTGGCTACCGAGTGCGGCTTAACCACCATAGCCGATTTTCGCACTAAAGATGTAGTGCTTGGCGGGCAAGGCGCACCCTTGGTGCCCATTGGCGATAAATTATTATACGGAAAATTTGAGCGCTGCCTTAA
The DNA here is from genome assembly GCA_031412115.1 of Flavobacteriales bacterium. GTDB lineage: Bacteria > Bacteroidota > Bacteroidia > CAMBQF01 > CAMBQF01 > CAMBQF01. The sequence continues at coordinate 2,266 of JANOCJ010000196.1, read as the reverse complement.
TTTGGGCGGCATAGCCAATGTTAGTTTTGATGATGACGACGGCAATCGTAAAGCCTACGATATTTGTCCTGCCAATTTTGCGCTAAACTATGTTGCGCGCCAGGCGGGAAAACCTTATGACGATGCAGGCCAGATGGCTGCTTCGGGAAAGATTGATAATGATTTATTGAGCAAACTGGATGGGTTGGAATATTACAACCTACCCTACCCAAAATCTATAGCTAATGAGTGGATTCGTGGCACTGTTTTACCTATAATTGATGCCGCCGAAAGCAGCATTGAAGATAAGTTGCATACGCTGTGTTACCACATGGGCAAGCAAATTGGCAAAGCCATTGGCGATAACCCTATGGATAAAGTTTTAATATCCGGCGGCGGCGCATACAACCGATTTTTACTGTTGCAAATAGCCATGAGCAGCCAGGCTGCAGTACTTGTTGCCGACCCTACAACCGTTAATTTTAAAGAGGCTATGGTGTTTGCCTTTTTGGGTGTGTTGCGCCTGCGTAACGAGGTTAACTCCCTTGCCAGCGTAACCGGCGCTAGTAAAGATAGTTGTGGGGGGATGGTTTTTCTACCATAAATTCCCTCACCCGCTTCACTTCGTTCAGCACCCTCTTCCATTGGGAGAAGGGGTTGGGGGATGAGGGAAAACCAAACTTTATACAAGCCAAAAACCCCGCTTAGGGCGAGGTCTTTAGTCCATCTAACCAATCAAAACCATGAACTTTAAAGCCTGGTCTTCTAGATAAAGGCGTTTATATGTAGCTCTACTTAGTTGTAGAACGGATTGTCATCAAAAAAGAAATCATCATCTTCATCATCATCGTAAAAGAAGTCGTTTCCTAGTTCAACATTTTTGCTTACTGCAAAAACATCTCCTTCGTCTTCATCTTCACTATCGTCGTTAGCACCTTTTGCTTTGCGGCTGGCTTTGTAGGGTTTAAGCTTTGTCTTGCGTTTAGCATCATCTTTTGTTAGCTTACCTGCAACGGCAGTAGCTTGTGATGTTTTAACAGTTTGAGTAGACTTTCTCATAATAAGGTAATTTTAGTTGGTTGTTTAAATTTTTTGTTTGGGTTTTTACATGGTCGTTTAACCGCAGGGTTGGCCCTTATGTTACTGCGCAAACAGGCTTACACCAACGTATGTAAGAAATTGGCCTTTGTTGCCCGCAACATTTTTGCAACAAAACCGCTTTATAGCGAAAACACTATATTTGGCGGGATAAAAAAATTTTATCGTAGGATAATTTCCTTGTAAGAAAACAGCATGACGACATTCATAATAGCCATTTTTGTACTCGGGTATTTAGCCATTGCCTTTGAGCACCCGCTAAAAGTGAACAAAACCGCCAGCGCCCTGCTTATTGGTGTGCTGTGTTGGACTGTTTACGTGCTTTACAGCGACAATACATTATTGGTTTCAACCGAACTTAGCCACCACCTTGCCGCCATAGCCGAAATTTTATTCTTTTTAATGGGCGCTATGACTATTGTAGAATTGGTTGATGCCCACCACGGTTTTGATATTATAACCGACCGTATACAAACTACCCACAAAGTAAAGCTGCTGTGGGTTATAGCTATTATTACCTTTTTTATGTCGGCCGTGCTCGATAATTTAACTTCGGCCATAGTAATGGTATCGCTGCTGCGCAAGTTGGTAAAAGACCCTGATGACCGTAAGTTTTATGCAGGCATAGTAATAATAGCTGCTAACGCAGGCGGCGCGTGGAGCCCAATTGGCGATGTTACTACCACCATGCTATGGATTGGAGGGCAAATAACTGCCGTTAACATTATTAAAGAGCTGTTTATACCCAGCTTAATAAGCCTGTTGGTGCCGCTAGCGTATCTATCATTTAAGATGAAAGGCAACCTGGAACGCCCCGAAAAAATTGAGCGCGACCATGAAAAACACACCAGCCTAATGCTATTTGCCGGTATTGGTGGTTTGTTATTTGTACCCGTGTTTAAACAGGTAACGCATTTGCCGCCGTATATGGGCATACTATTGGTGTTAGGCCTATTGTGGTTACTGTCTGAAATTATACACAGCGGAAAAGACGATGAAGATAAAAAGCCCTACACAGCAGCCAATGCGCTAAGTAAAATAGACATGAGTAGCGTGCTGTTCTTCTTCGGTATACTGGCGGCTATTGCAGCGCTAGAATCTACCCATGTATTAACCGCCCTTGCTACATGGATGGATAGTACCATTGGCAACCAGGATGCTATTGTGGTAGCCATAGGCTTAGCATCGG
>JANOCJ010000195.1:0-8300 GCA_031412115.1 Flavobacteriales bacterium | reverse complement strand
CGTTTTACTTCTACCACACCTTGCTCGTAATGCTTAATGGCGCCAATACCTGCGGGTATTTCACCTTCGTAGGCTATTACTACATGCTTAATATCATCGCTGGTGTTGTACTGGGCATAAAAGTCATTGTATACTTCACCTTCGCGTGCATACAAGTCTTTGTCCAGCGCTGTTACCAGGGCTTTATAATCGGGGTGCGAGGAGTTGGTACGGAGGAGGGTTATCATAGGGGCAAAGGTAATTACGCAGAAACTAAAAACTAACTTCGCCCCTACCAAAGCGGTTTGGCAACGATTGTTCGCCTTTGTCCCCAATATGCTTGTCTATATAGCAATCGTTTACGCTTTGCCCTTGGGCGTTGTAAAAGTAGCGCTTACCATCGGCCTCTAAAATAATAGTGCCGCGGTAGTGGGTTATTTGCTTATATAGATAGTTGGCCTCTATTATTATTTTTCCGCTTGGGGTGGCAACACCATAGCGCAGGGTATCATTCTCTTTTTTTTGTAGGTTATATAGCTCTACCCATTCAACAATATTAAAATATTCTATGGGTATAATTATGTTACCGGCGCTATTGCCAATACCCATTTTATTGCCTTTTTGCAACTTAAAGCAATCGGTTGTTTCGTTTACAAAATCGCGCTCAATACGGTTATACTCGCAAGGGTAAATTATTTTGCCGTTTATGGTAGCAAGGCCCTCTTTATTTTTTATTGTTAGTACAGCATAGAGGCCATATTGGCGTTTCATTACGGTTATATCATCATAATCAAACGGAATAAGCATAGTGGCATTAGTTGTCATTAGCCCCCAGTGCCCTTTTTTGCGGGTGTTTGATACGATGATATAACCATCGTCAAAATACATACCGCTATAGTTGTAGCCGGTAATGGCTTTGCCAAATACGTTATACAGGGCATATTTTTTATCTTTTTTAAGCGCTACAAGCGTATCGTTAAATTTTATGCGTTGGTATATGGGGTCGAAAACAAAATTCATATTACTATCGGCCAGGCCAAACTTACCGTTTTTGTTTACCAGGTAATAGGGTATAAACCGGTTAATTTCCGTGCCATTATAAGGCACTTTAATTGTGCGGTAACGAATCTCTATGTTATTGTATACCGGCGGTAGCATTACGTTGCCATTGCTGGCAGCCAAGCCGTATAGCAATTTGCCTTTTTTGCCCGGTACTGCTATTTTAAATAGGCTTTTGGTGTTGTAGCTATCAGTAGGTTTAATTTCGGTATATAGGGGTTGTAGTACAATTTCATAATTTAAATTCATAAAGCCGTACTTGCCGTTTTGCTTAAAAAATATGCCATCGGCAGTTATTTGCAATGCATTGTATTTGGCAGCCAGTATGGGGTTAAAGGTTGAATCTAATAAACCGGCCAAGCCTTTGTAATAAAAAATGTGGTATATATTTTTTTCTCTTTTTTCGCCTACTTTTTTAAATACCCATTGGGCATCTTTAATAGTATCGGCATGTACTTTTTTTACCAGCGTAAAATTTTTGTCGTAAACATCAACAGTGTCGGGGCGCAGGGCATACAAATGGTCGAAGATGTAGCCTACGTTATTAATAGTGGTATAAATTGGGGCGATAATATTGTTGCCCGAAAGTGTAAAAAGGCCCTGCTTGCCGGTAGTTGTAGTGTATAAAATATAATCGTTATATCTGGCCCTATAGCCTGTTGTGTTAGCAATGCCGGGCACCTTTTTTATTTGCCCAGTTGCATTTATAAAATATAAAGTATCGCCCACCTGCGTATTAGCGTTTACAGCGTCTTTGTTGTATACACGCTGTTTGCCTGCGTATAGTATTTTGCCCTGTTGGTTAAAAACTATTGCGGTATCAATTATTGTGGTGAGGGTATGCCTGCGACGGCTGCGGCGGCGTAAAAAATTAAAGAAATCGTCTTTTCGTATACTTTGGCTGTTTTGCACTGAAATTAAAAATACAGGCTCCTCGTCATCATCAGGAAATTCAATATCAATATTATCATACACCTCAGGTATTATTACTGTACCATCTTTATACACCAAGCCCCTTTTTCTGTCGTTATACGAGCGGATGTCTCCAGCTTTATATACTGATGTATAGGCATACCCTAAGTGATTAAAAACACCTAGCGATACAGCCCGAGGCTGCACTGCTATAACGCCGTTAGTATCTACAGCGCCCTCAAGTCCAAGGGTATCGATAAAAACGGAGCGATAGTTACTAAACGGCTCCAAATTGCGGTATTGCAGGGGCACAATTTCGCGGCCAGTTTTATTTATAATACCATACAAGCCGTTTAGGGTAACTACGGTGCGGTTTTCGTTAAAAGGGTATACATGCTCATACTGCTTGCTAAGTATAATTACACTGCCGTTTTTTGATAAAATACCGGTATGGCAATCGGTAAAAACGATGGCTACACCATCGTTAAAAGATGAGCTATTGTCGTACACAATGGCTATGGCTACATTGCCCAAGGTATCTAAAAAACCATATTTGCCGTCCTTCTTTACCAGTACCAAGTCTTCAGATGCATACTCCATTTCGTCATATATGGCTTCGGTAACAGGGTGAGATATGTTACCATTGCTACTGCGGGCCGATAAATAAAATTTGCCCGCTGTATCTTCTACAGGTACAAAATAGTAGTTGCCCGGCGGGTACGAAATTTGTGCCCCCGCTTGTAATAAAGAGCAAAGCAGTATGGTAAAAAGTATGGTAGCCCTCAATGGATAAATGTTTAGTTGGTTAGGTAACGGTTTTATTAAACGCGTAAGCTGCTTTTTTTAGTATTGCATACGTTGGTTAAATATATTAGTTATAGCAACAAGGTATAATCAAAACGATATATTTGCCGGGTATTGTAATTTAGATTACTGCAATGATTATTCTACACGCGTTATTTTACGCTTACTACCTAATTGCAATAAGCCTTACCCGCTATGCCGATGTGCCTGTAGCAGCAGCCAGTAGCTTTGTTGCGCTTGGTGTTTGTACCAATTTAATGTTTTTAGATAAAACGCCTTTAGCCCAATACATTCCGCATGAAAATATGCCGTGGATTTTAATTGGGGCATTTGCAGTGGTATTTGCGTTGGCTGGTTTTTACTTTAAGAAAAGATTTGAAAAAATAACAGCCCGCTTTGAAAAAACAGGAGCGCTGCCACACCTGTTAATTATGGCTTGGGGAATAATTTTTCCTTGCATTGGACTTATTTGGTGGAAGGTGTTTAGTTAAATAAATCTAAACAAGACCAACTATTTTTGCATTGTAAGAGAATAACATATAATGTTGTCTGTAAGCATGTATGCTAATACACTGAAAATAAATATATTTGCTTTTGTAATTTGGGTTATATGAAAAGACTATTACTATTGGGTGCGCTGTTATTTAGCTTTAGCGCATGGGCGCAACAACAACAATTTCCTGTACATGCCGGTTTTAGGGTACTTGCAGGCGGCACGTATTCGCTGGTAAAGCTACAATCGTACGAAATTTTTTTGCCTACCTACAATGCGGCAAATGCCGGTAGGCTTAAAAGCCCGTTGGGTAACCTTAGGCCGGGCGCCGGTTGGTGCATGGGTGTTGAGGCGTATATAGGTTTTATATACTTTAATTATATGCAAAACTACAGTACTGCAACTGCTGTAGCTAAGCTTAAAAACGGCGATAGCAGAGAGTTTAAACTTATATACCGCCCACTGGATATGAATATTGACCTTATGATACCGGGCAAAAAAATTGATTTTGGTATGGCGCTGGCTATGGAGATACAAAAGGGAAGGATATATAGCGGCTACCGCTACAACAACGGTATGCTTAGCTATGCTGAAGACCAGGCGCTAAACGGTATATACCGTTTTAGGGGCAATACGCGATTAAACCTTGGGCTGCGTATGGATTTTAAAATAACAAAATGGATGCACTTATCGGTACGTGCCGAACGTATTGGCTTTTGGTCGAAGATGCTGGAAGGCAGCGGTACGATAAAATATAACCTGTTGCCGCATAGGGACGAGATGATGGGCAATGCATCGTCGGGCCCAATAAATATTGATGGTACATTGCATTATTACCTGCCTGAAGATGTGCAAAATGCAAACAACGAGTATGTATATTTTGTAGGCAATGGTGGCAATGCGTTTGCCAATACCTATAAAGGCTGGCGCTTTGGTTTAATGCTGCGCTTTAACCTTATTGACTGGAACTTAGATAAAAATAGCAAGTAATGAAGACGAAGATATTAGTAGGGTTTATAATTGTTGTAACGCTATTTACAGCCTGCAAAAAGCAAGAACTTCGGTTGATTACCAGAGAGGAAAAACGATTGGAAGGCACTTGGAATATTGACGAAACCCACACTGAGGTTACTGATAGTATGGGTGTTGTTATATCCGACTCTATCGAATTTAATACAGGCACAGTTGAATTTAGAATTGCCGAAGATGATGGCGAACAGCCGTTTAACTTGGTTTTGTTTAACAACATTACGGGTAGCAATGCTTTGGCGGGATATTTTCAAGGTTATGGCGCCGGTTTTGGCACTACTACAGGCGGCTGGGCTTTTTACTGGGATGCCGACCCTGATAGCAAACGTATTTTATTTTGGGGCATAGCCAGTGGCGGTAGTTACCATAAAACGGTTAACCTTGACCTGGATGGGAATGGTAATAAAAAGCAAACATTATCATACATACAGATTTATTTTAATGCCCCCAATGTGCGTACTTTTTATAGTTTTAGTTTAACTAAAAAGTAATATTAAGCCATGCGCTATATTGCCCTGTTATTGGTGCTTTTTAGCACCGGGCTATTGGCCCAAACCCAAACTATAAGCGAACCTGATTATAGTATTAAATGCCCTGTAAATTGGACTACTGCAAGGTATGAAGGTGTGTTGGCTTTAATGGCTCCACAAACTGGGGCTAACGATAAGTTTAGCGAGAATTTAAACGTTGTATCGCAGCAGGTGGCAACAACAGGCACACAAAGCTTAGATGCGTATGTGTCGGCAAATATTACGCAGCTTGAAGGTATGGGTATTAGCGGCATACAGCGCAACGAATATATTGCCGGCAAAAAGAAATTGAAAGGTTACCTAATAACATACACTACCAATATATTTACTAAAGGCGTAATTGACCAAAAGCTTTGGCAGGTATTTACCCAGTTTAACGGTAAATTTTTTGTTATTACCTATTCATCAATTCCTGAAACGTTTGCACAATATTTACCGCAAATGGAAATGGCCGTTGCTACTATTGTATTTAAGTAGATTGCTTGCTGTTAGAGGGTTTTAAATTACTCCTCCATTCGTATATCCCCACATTCATTAGCAGTAAAAGCATAGAATATATGGTATCCTCAATAGGTATTGTGTAAAGGCGTATGCCTAAGTTCTCTGCATCGTTATAAATAACAACAGGCAGCGCGGTTAAAAAGCCGTTAATGATGAAAAAAGGTATTAAGTGCACCACATAAGCCATCCAAAACCTACCGCCCAAGCGGTTTTTAAACACTTTTATATAAATGCCTAAAAATGCCGCAGTAAACGTAAAAGTGATAAAAGTATATATACGGGTATAATTAAATGCTGCTAAAATTAGCAAAATGATAATAACTATTGGTGCTATGTATTTAGATGGTTTTGCCAAATAATCGGGCAGGTAGGCGTTTAACGATTCGTAAATAAATACACAGGCATAAGGCACGGTAACAAAGAATAACCACTCCTCAATAGGCAAATTTCCAATGTGTATTCCTAAAAGATAATCGGGGTTGAAAGACCATACACCGCAGTAGGTTTTAAGCATGTCCCACACTATAAAAAATGCGCCGGTTATGCCAATGCCCCAAACCAGTTGCGGCCATTTTTTGTAGTAGGCCACCTTTTTATCAAACGACAGTACCAGCGGAAAAAACAGCGTAGCTAAATTTAGCAGCAAATATGTATAGTGCTTGTCAAACATAGCTTATAGCAGGTTTAGCCTATACCGCGCATCTGATTTTACCAAAATGATTATTTTTATCAAATTGCTAATTCGAACACGTTCTTGTTTTATTACCTCAGGCTCTTTGCGCTTTATTTTTTTAAATAGTTTGGTATAGTAGCGGTAGGCTAAATAAACCCCTTTTCGGCAGCCTATGGGCAGTTGCTTAATTCCAATTAAGGCATCGGCAAAGTCTTTAGCAATGTCGTCTTCAATCAATGCTTTGTCAGCATAGGTAAAGTTGGTAAAGTTTATACCCGGAAAGTAAATGCGGCCGCGCTCATCAAAATCATCCTTCATATCGCGCAAAAAGTTTACCTTTTGAAAGGCTGCACCCAAGCTGCGGGCCGGTGCTTTCAGCCGTTCATACTCCACTTTATCGCCATTACAAAACACATATAGGCACATTAAACCCACTACTTCGGCCGAGCCATAAATATATTCGTCGTAAGATGTGTCGTTGTAGGTATTGCCCGTTAAATCCATCTCCATCGAGTTTAAAAACGAGTCAACCAACGCAATATCAATACCGTATTGCCTAACTACATTTTGAAAACTATTGATGATGGGGTTCATACTAATGCCACGTTCTATGGCCTTATAGGTATCATGCCTAAATTCAGCCAAAAGGGCTACTTTATCATGCTCGAAAAAAGTATCTACAATCTCATCGGCATACCGCACAAAACCATATATGCCATAAATAGCATCTCGGTATTCTTTGCTGATAAGTGATATGCCAAGCGAGAACGAGGTGCTATAGTTTTTGGTAACAATGCGGCTGCATTGTATGCCCGTTGTTTCAAACAGTTGCTTTTGCTCTATTAATAATTTACTGGCTTGCATTATTTTATCTATGCGTCTTTTAAAATACGTTCAGTAACTAAGCGCGAACTAATAACTACAATGGGCAAACCGGTACCGGGTGTGGTTGATGCACCAACGTAATACAGGTTTTTAAACTCCTCGTCTTTATTAGCCGGGCGAAATGCACCTACCTGGCTTAAGCCGTGGGCAAGTCCCAATCCGCTGCCTTTGTATAGGTTTAGGTTATTCTCCCAGTCGTTGGGGTTTAGCACCACCTTGGTCATAATATTGTTTTTAATATCGTAGCCTATGCGTTTGCTTAAATCGTCAATAATGTATTCGGTAAGGGCTTCAGTATCTTCCCAAGTTTTCTTAAAACGAAGGTCGGGTACGGGGCAAAGTATAAACACATTTTCGCATCCTTCGGGCGCGCAATCAGGGTCCGATTTTGAACTTACGTTTACATAGTAATAGGCTTTTTCAGGGCTTACGCTCGACTTAAAAATCTTATCGGCATACTCCTTAAAATTATCGCCCAAAAAATAATTGTGGTGGCTTAGGCCGTCTATTTTGCCTTTAACACCAAGGTATACAGTAAACGGGGCCAATGTCCATTCCATTTTAGCCAAGCGCTCTTCGTTATATTTTTTGCGGTTTAAAATCCGCCCGCGGAACGATGCTGCATCGGCATTAACAACAAATACATCGGCATCATATTTATTGCCTTTAGTGTCGGTAAATCCAACAACTTTTTTACCCTCTTCAATGCAACCATTTATCTCTGTATTAAACTGAAATTTAACACCGCGTTTTTTCAGTTCTTCATAAATCACTTCAACAATGCGGTACATACCCCCTTTTACACTCCAGTAGCCATCATGCTGCAGTTCAGTATAAGTAAGCAGTTTGTAAACCGCAGGGGTATCAAAGGGTGTAGCGCCTAAAAAGAAGGCCACTAATGAGAAAATAACTTTTACCTCGTTGCTTTCAAATGAGTTTTCCAACTCGCTCCACATCGACCTAAACACATGCGGAAGATGCTTAATAGGCACACGCGTTAGCTGCAAAAGGTAATGCGCTTTACTGCTAAAATTTTGCTTTACAATAATGCCTTCCGTATCGTGAAAAACGTTTTTAGCATCAAGCAAATACTTCTCCACCTTGGCTTTAAAGTTAGGCTCAATGGCTTCAAACTCGGCCGCCAGCTTATCTAAATCGGTATAAATGTTAAAGGTTTTGCCGTTGGCAAAGTTTACGCGGTATAGTGGTTCCAGCTTTTGGTATTCCAGCGGATTAACCATTCCGCAGCTATCAAATAGCTCTTTAAACTCGTAGCTCATGCTAAAAAATGATGGTCCCATATCAAACGTAAAACCATCACTAACTATACGGTTTAGGCGGCCACCGGGCTGGTGGTATTTCTCTACCATAGTAATATCGGTATAGCCCTGCGATGTTAGCCTTAGGGCGGTAGATAGGGCGCCAAGCCCTGTGC
>JANOCJ010000194.1:0-8943 GCA_031412115.1 Flavobacteriales bacterium | reverse complement strand
CCCGGCACATCCTGCATATAATCTTCTAAGCGCGTACCGCCAAAGGTTACTTTATTATCGGGCAGGCCGTTTACTATCAGCGTAGCGCCCTCTTCCACAATCAGGTTTGAATTGTTGTAGAAATATACATGGGTACCGGCCTCTATAGTAAGCGTACAGCCACTTTTAACAATTAATGAGCCGAAAATAACATAAGGCTTGTCGGGTGTCCAGGTCATATTATCGCCTGATGTACAATCTAGAAATGAAAAGGCGGGTACACCCTCATCGGCAAAATTATCGGGGCTAAAGTAATTAGCATCTTGCCCCCAAGCTACCAGCAGTACACTGCTAACCTCTCCGCCTGATGTAAATACTACCGAATCGGCAATTACAAAAGGGGTATTAGTACTTTGTGGATTTACCGTTACTTCTACAAAAATAAATAGGCTGTCGCCGGCTTCCAGCTCAATATCATTAACCTTGTTAGATGCCTCCCCGTCTATATTCAGCCTAAATTGCGAGGTGTTGCCACCGGCCAAGCGAATTTCATTAATAGTAACTTTTTTGTTGCCGGGGTTGTAAACTTTAAAGGCTTTGGTGGTTGACCCCATAGTGGTAAAAATGGTGTCGAACTGGACAGTATCAGTTGAAAAGCTAAGCACACCGCCAGTATCGGGCAGGTCGTCTACATTCTTTTTGCACGAACTAAGGAACACCGAAGTTGTGGCAACAATTAATATAACGGCTACTATTGCTTTTTTAAATGTCATGTTTATCAAAACGTACAAATATTCAAATTAGTATTTTACCCCTATCCTTAAAGTCCCTTGTCCGCCTAAGGCGGACAAGGGACTTTAAATTTACAACTTCTTTAGTATCTCCAGCAAATCATCGGCTATTGATACTTTAACACTTTCAGTAATACGGCCCACTTCATTTCCTTTGGCATCTAGCACAATAAAAACCGGCACGTTGGTTATGGCGTATTTGCTTACAATATCGGCAGGATTTTTCTTATCGCGGTCTACAAAATAAAGCTCTACAACCTTATTTACATCCATAGCGGCATAAAGCGAAGTAATATAAAACTTAGGCAACAAATCTTGCGTATCGCTACACCAAGTGCCGCCTACTATAATTAGTTTGTATGGCTTTTTAATGGCGGCAATATCATCGCAAACCGGGCATGTCATAGGGTCGGCTGCAGCGGCGTTTTTATCAAACCATGCGTAGTTGGTATCCGTTTGTAAGTCTTCAAAAGTATGCTTACCAGTAAGCATTACTTCGGGTGTTTGCGCATCCATATTCAATGCAAATAGAATTAGTATGATAATAAGTGCTGCTTTCATTATATCCCGTATCGTTCTTTTAGTACATGGGTATGGTGCTTTTCGTGCCCCGCCAAGGCATAAATTATAGCTGCTACCGATGTGTTTTGGTTGTTGGCTTTGCCTACAATATTAAAATCGCTTGTGGTAAAGGTAGAAAATAGAATGATGTTTGCCTGGCGCAGGGCCACCCATTCGTCTATAATATTATCAAGGCTACGCTCGTTATGCTTGCCGGCGGCGGCATATTCATTTTCTTCGTAACCGGGCAGGTTAACAGTTTCGCCGCGGACAATACACAGGGCGCGGTAGCCAAAAATGCGCTCAGTATCGGCTATATGGCCTATTACCTGCTTAACAGTCCATTTATCTTCGGCATAGCGGTATTCCTGCTTATCAGCCGCAATGGCACGCCATTGTTTTTCAGCCTCAGTTGCACGGCCTATAAGGGTTTGCAAAGCATCATCCTCGCCAAGGGTGTTAAAGTATACAACAGCATACGGCGAGAATTCGCCCTCTTTGGGTTTGGGTACTTTTATCATTCTTCTAATAAATTATCGTCATCAGTATTGTCCAGCTCCAGCAACTTAATTTCGGGTACCGAACTGCCTGCTATGCCTTTTACCGAGCCATAAAACGCTGTTGTATTCAGCAGCACTTTATCCAATTGCTTTTCGCGTTCCTTCCATAGTTTCTCCATCGCCATTCGTTCGCGGATAATGCTTTGGCGCATGGTGGTAAAACCTTCTACAATGGCTTCTATTTTCAACCTAAACTCGTTGCCGGTAAGGTAATCGTACAGCATAACCATTTTATCGCCTTTGTTCTCCTGCGCAGCCGTAGCGGCGTTTATCTTTTCCAAACTATCGCGCAGCAAAAGTACTAACGGACGCACATCTTTAAAGGTACATACCCAAATGCCATCTACATTACCAAAACGGTCGATGCCTTTGGGCAACGCCTCGGTAACTATCACGGCAATATCGGCCTTTTGGCCAAGCATATCGTGCTTTAGCTTCTCAATCCAGCCCTGCTCAAAATTTTTGGTGCGCTTGGTTTCGTATATAATGCGGCCACACTCTACCATGTTGCGGTTGCGCACAGTATGTATTACGTCGGCGCCGCGAACGCCTTTGCCCACTTCTTCAATTACGTCAAAAGGGAAAGCCTCTTTCAAAATATTTTCCAGCGCCAGTTCCAACACCTCGCCCTGCATTTGCATAGAGCCTTGCTCTGCCTTACGCTGCATTTCTTCAATCAGTTTCTTCTGGTCTTCCAGCTTTTTATCGCGCTCGGCAAGCAGCATATTTACCCGTTCCTGCTCGCTTTTGCGTATGTTTTGCTCCAACTCGCCTTTTTCGGTTTGCAGTTTTTGCATAAACTCCAACTCTATAGTTTGGCGTTGGTTGGTTACCTCGTCGCGCAGCTTAATAAGCTGCATTTCTTTCTCTCGGGCCTCGGCCTCGCGCTTTAGTTTTTCTTCTAATAAAGTCTTTTTCTCCTCCTCTGCCCTCTTCTTATCTTCCTCAACCTGTTTAAAGTAGGCGCTGTTTTTATCTTGTAAAATTTTTCGTTCTTCAATAATAATGCGCTCGCGCTCCTCGTCCATGCGCTTCTTCAACACAGCGTCAGCATCAGCCTTTTGGCGTTCTAAATCGGCCTTTTGGTCGGCAATTTGTTTCTCGCGGGTTTCGTATTCGCGCAGGCGGTCAGCCTCACGCTTTTGGTACTCAGCACGTATCTGGTCTTCTACCTGTTTAGAAATAGCCGTGCCCGGATCAAACTCATGACCGCAATTTGGGCACTGTATTTGGTTGGGTTGCATATAGCAAAGGTAATATTTTAGGGGAGAGCTGAGAGAGGAGAGCTGAGAGGAAAATTTATGCTATAAATTGCTTTGAACTTTACTCCTCTTTAACCGGTTCTTTTTACTGAGAACCGGGAACTGGCAACTGGGAACTAAAATTTATTACTTTGCGGCTTGATTGTATGAGAAAGAGCTATACGTTGATATCGGTTTTGTTTGTTGCGCTAGCCCTACAGCTGCAAGCGCAAAAGAACCTTGTTAAGGGTTTTGAGGCTATTAAGGTATTTAACTATTTTGAGGCGCATAAAACCTTTAAAGAGGAATTGCGCAAGGATAAAATTCCCCTTATTACCGATTCCATCACCAACGCAAAATCGTACAAAAACCCACAAGAACCGGCAGCAGCAGCCTATGGTTTGGCCTCAATTTTTGTTAAAACAGATAATCCTTTCTCTAACGCCGACAGTGCTTACCAGTATGCCAATTTAGCATCGTATTTTTATGTGCTGGCTAGTGTAGAGCAACGCAACAAGCTTACAGAAAAAGGCATTCCGGTTGATAGTGCTGCCATTATTAACTTATACGGCCAAATATACCAGCGGGCCTATAACGAGGCTAAAGCCATCAACACCATTCCGGCATACGAGAGTTATATCAACCGTTTCCCCTTCTCAGGCTATGTGCCCGATGTAAAGCAAACCATTGAAGACCTTGACTATGCCATTGCGCTAAAAGAAAACACCTATCAAACTTGGCAACGGTTTGTAAATACCTACCCAAAATCGGCACGGTTGGCGGAGGCCCAAAGCAAGTACGAACTGCGTTTGTTTGAAAGCCAAACGGCTCAAGGAACAATTGAATCGTTTCAAAATTTTAATGCCAATAATGCTGCAAGCCCTTACCGCTTGCAAGCCGAGGATAGCATTTACGCCAAAAGTACGGCCGCAGGTAAGGTGGAGAATTATGCGTTGTTTATTCGCCAGCACCCCGCCAACCGAAATGTTGATAAAGCTTGGGACAGGTTGTACAACTTATACAATGCCGATGGAACGGAAACAACCCTAAACAGGTTTAAGGCTGAATTTCCTGATTACCCCCGTATGGACCAACTGCGCGGCGATATACAATTGGCAGGCATGGTATTGCTGCCATTTTTAGAGGGTGGTAAATGGGGCTATATTGATACCACCGGCAACCAGATAATTGCTGCGGCTTACGATTATGCCGAATCGTTTTTTGATGGCCTAGCCGTAATACAGGTTAATGGAAAAACGGGCTATATTAATAAAGCCGGCAAGCTGGTTATTGATACCCTTTTTGAAGAAGCCACCGCCTTTGATGGCAACTATGCCATAGCTAAAAAAGGCGGTAAATATGGTGTTATAGGCCGTGTAGGCAATACTGTTTTACCTTTTGATTATGATGACATTAGCAGTATAAATAAGCTAAGTAACAATAGCGGCAATACAGTATATGCGGTGGTATTTACCCAAGGCAATATGCAGGGGTATATTGATTTAACGGGCACCGTAAAATACCCCACCGATTTTGAGGAGGCAGGCGATTTTTTTCAAAACCTGGCAGTGATTAAAAAAGATGGTAAATATGGCTATATGAGTATGGACGGTAATATTGTTATTGCCTGCCAATATGAATGGGCCGGTAACTTTGCCGATAATGGCCTGGCGCGTATTAAGCAAAACGGTTTGCTAGGCTTAATAAACCGAAACAACCAAACCATTGCTCCCTGCAAATACACAACCCTAAACGATTTTCAATTTGGGTTGGCTGTGGTAACGGTAGATGGTAAATCGGGCTATATAAACCAGCAAGGGGCTGAGGTTATTCCGCCACAATACCCTTTAGCGCTGCCTTTTGCTTACAATGCAATGCTTAATGATACCATTGCCAAAGTAGAATGGAAAAACAAAAGGGGCTTTATTTTAAAAAACGATAAATCGGCACTGCCTATACGGTACGATGATATGCTTACCCCTACCGAAGGGCTTGTAGGCGTAAAAGAAAAGGGCAAATGGGGTTTTGTAGATAAAACAATGAAGGTGGTTATACCCATTAAGTTTGAAATGGTGGGCCCATTTAAAAACGGCATGGCGGTTGCTATGCTTAAAGGCAAAAAGGGCCTTATAGATAAAAAAGGCAAGTGGGTGATAGAACCAATTTACGATGAGATTTATGACCATTATTCAAAGGATAGTTACATTATTGTATTAGCCGATGATTATGGGTTGATAAATGCCAAAGGCGTTGAACTATTGCCTGCCGTTTATGATGAGCCTGAACTTATTTATGGCACTATTTACCAGTTTGTAACCGAAGAAAAAGCGGCGTATTACGATATTAAAAAGAAGGTTTTTATCTGGAAAGAATAATGAAACTATCAACATACATAATCCCTATTATCTGCGTTTCGGCATTGCATTTTGCTATGGATACAGCTTTTGGTTCAGACGATATAACCCGCACCCCGCCTACGGATGAAAAGCTACGCAGTTACCTGAGTGGTAAATTTGAGCCTAAAGACGACACTCTGTTTGTAACCGTTCCGGCAGCCTATTCGGGCAAGGCCGATGCGCAATACATACGCAAGGAAACCTTGGCCGGTTTTATTAAAATGGCCGATGCGGCTAAAAAGGATGGCATTACACTAAAGATAGTATCGGCCACCCGAAATTTTTACGCCCAAAAAAGTATTTGGGAAGCCAAATGGAACGGTACCCGCGCCGACTGGAGCGATGTAAAAGTAAAATACCCTGCCGCCAAAGACCGAGCGCAGGCTATACTCCGCTACAGCTCTATGCCCGGAACCAGCCGCCACCATTGGGGTACTGATGTTGATATTAACAGCGTAGAACCGGCGCACTTTACAAAAGGAAAAGGCAAAAAAGAATATGAGTGGCTGAAAAAAAACGGCGCTACCTATGGCTTTTGCCAACCATATTCACCAAAAGGAAAAGACCGCCCCAATGGCTATGAAGAAGAACAATGGCATTGGAGCTATATGCCCCTTTCAAAAGATTTTTTGGCTAAATACCCTGCAACCGTTAGCTATACCGATATAAAAGGCTTTGATGGCGATGAAAGCGCCGAACTGCTAAAGGTGATTGATAACTACGTATTGGGCGTAAATATGGATTGTAAATAGTTTACTACAGCGTTAACGTTTATTTAACGTACCTTTGTGCTATAACGCCATTCAAAGGCACTCATTATCTCTCACCCCAATTATGCCCAACAAGAAAAACTTTAGCACCAAAATTTGGATTGATATTCACAACGAAGAGGAAGTGTTGTTTTTTAGCAAGCGCTTTCACACAACGCCCAAAGAGTTGGTTGAAGCTGTAAGGAAGATTGGCAAAACGGTTAAGTATGTGCAACTGCACTTTGACCGTCAGGCGATGGATAAGTAGCATTCAATAGTCGGTTATTAGTAGGCATATTTTAATTACAGGCTACGCAATTTTAATGACCACATTGCCGGTTTTAGTTCCGGTCTCCACAAACTTAGTAGCTTCAACAACTTGTTCAAGGGTATATTCGCGGTCAATAACCGGTTTATAATAGCCTTGCTGTACTAATTGTTTAAGAAAATCAACGTCGTCTTTACTGATAGTTGGAATAGGAAACAGCAGTTTTTTACCGCCAAACAACGGGGTAAAAATGGCTAAGAAAGGATTTTGCCCGTAAGGCCCCAACTCGGTTGAAATATAAATGCCTTTGTTTGTTAGCAACGGCTTGCATTTGCCAAAGGTGCTTTTGCCAACAGCGTCAAATACCAAATCAAACTGTTTATTTAATTTGGTAAAATCGGTTTGGGTGTAGTCTATTACCTCATCGGCGCCCAACCCTTTTACCAACTGCATACTTTGCGTGTTGCACACTGCCGTAACGGTTGCCCCAAAGTATTTAAGCAACTGCACCGCTGCCGAACCTATAGCCCCCGTTGCGCCATTTACCAATACATTTTGGCCCGCTTTTACTTTAGCTGCACGAATATCGCACAGAGCATAATGCGCACCTTCTAGTATGGGTGCGGCATCGTAAAAAGACACATTATGAGGTATGGTAGTAAAGGGCGAATCTTGAGCAACAACCATGTATTCGGCATTTGCGCCAAAGGTTTTATCGTTGTAGCCAAATACTTTATCGCCAATGTTGTAGGTGGTTACAGCACTGCCAACTTGCTCTATAACACCTGCAAACTCATTACCTAAAATTTGATTATTAGGCTTAAATAAGCCACTAAATAGGCGCGAGATAACATACTCTGCACTGCGAAAGCCACAATCAGTGCGGTTAACTGTTGATGCATATACCTTTATCAAAACCTCATTAGGGTTTGGTAAGGGCTTGGGCACATCGGCTAACGATAACACCTCAGGCGGGCCGTAACGGGTATGGATGATGGCTTTCATTTGGTATAACCCATAATATACATTCGTTCCTGTTGGTTATCAGGTAATAGTTTGTTTTTACCAATAAAAATTTGTGGTAGCGCCAATATTATTGCATCTCCTTTTGTGCGAGTAAATTTTTTATGTTTTGATAAATCAATAACAAGTGTTTCATTTACTTTTATTAATTCTGTAAAGCTGGTTGAGTTACCAATCCATTGAAATACTATTAGGTCTTCGATACTCATTTTTGTCAAATTTTCAGTATCTGAAAAGACCTGAATTTCAATAATAGATTTACTAGTAATAGTGTTAGGGTCGTACCTTGAAATTATTTTACCATCTATCTTAACAATATACCGCGTCCCTTTTATATATATTATTTTAGAATCATGTTGAACTGAGTGATCTTTTTTAGGCAAGCTATATACTGCAAAGCCGTATTCATGATAATTAAACGCCTTTTCAACAACTAAGCCATCATATATTAATTCGTCTGTAAAATTTTCCCTGTACCCATCTTCTTTAGAAAAGTTAGCTTTGAAAATAAACGTATACTTTTTACCCATTTCAAGCCCCATATTCTCCGGAAACTCAATGTTGAAAGAGTCTTTGCTGACCTTGTTTATTTTAACTTCTATCTGTGCATTGATAAATTGAGCACTGGTTATAAACAGTCCAATAAAGAGTAAAAAAATTTTCATTTTAACTTTCAGTTATAATCTATCAGTTATCAATTAATTATTCCCACTCAATAGTAGCAGGTGGTTTGCTGCTAATATCGTACACCACGCGGTTTACGCCTTTTACGCGGTTTATTATTTCGTTAGATGTTTTTGCGAGGAATTCATACGGCAAATGGCACCAGTCGGCCGTCATGCCGTCAACTGATGATACAGCACGAAGCGCAACAGCACTCTCGTAAGTGCGTTCATCGCCCATTACCCCTACCGATTTTACGGGTAATAGTATTGCACCGGCTTGCCATACGCTATCGTACAGCCCATCATTTTTAAGGCCTTCAATAAATATATGGTCAACCTCTTGCAGCAGTTGTACTTTCTCGGCAGTAATATCGCCCAAAATACGGATAGCCAAGCCCGGCCCGGGAAATGGGTGGCGGCCCAAACGCTCTTCTGTTAAGCCCATGGCGCGGCCTACACGGCGCACCTCATCTTTAAACAACATACGCAAGGGTTCTACCACCTGCAGTTTCATAAAATCGGGCAGGCCACCTACGTTGTGGTGGCTTTTTATTGTTGCCGACGGGCCTTTTACCGACATGCTTTCAATCACATCGGGGTAAATGGTGCCTTGGCCCAACCATTTTACATTTTCTATTTTATGGGCTTCAATATCAAACACCTCAATAAAGGCTTTGCCAATGGCTTTGCGCTTTTCTTCAGGGTCAGAT
>JANOCJ010000193.1:0-2152 GCA_031412115.1 Flavobacteriales bacterium | reverse complement strand
GAATGTGCGCATCATTGGCCTGTCTTACGAAGCCCTAGAACCCGGTATATATATGGA
The DNA here is from genome assembly GCA_031412115.1 of Flavobacteriales bacterium. Classification (GTDB taxonomy): domain Bacteria; phylum Bacteroidota; class Bacteroidia; order CAMBQF01; family CAMBQF01; genus CAMBQF01. Next base: position 2,095 of record JANOCJ010000193.1, on the reverse strand, counting down.
TGGCATATGCGATAAAACGTATGCTATACCATATCCCGCAGCAGGTACAGAAGCCTTGCTGGGCCGGATAGAGCATATACATGCCGAAGAAAAAATTGATGTATTGATACCCAATTTTGATGCGGAGTTGTATAACTTCATCAAACTATCGCCAACATTGCATAGCATGGGCATACATACTTTTTTGCCTACCCTTGCACAGTTTGACGCCCGCGATAAAATCAACCTGTATGCCTTTGGCGAGAAACATAATTTCTTCGTTCCTAAGGATGTTACCATATACAGCATTAACGAATTGCCACGCGTAGCAGAGCATTTAGGCTACCCATTGGTGGTAAAAGGCAAATACTACGAGGCTACTGTTTGCAACACGCTAGAGCAAGCCCAAAAAGCTTTTTATAAACTAAGCGCCAAATGGGGCACACCTATTATTGTACAAGAATTTATTAATGGCACAGAGATAAATGTAGCTGCTTTGGGCGATGGAAATGGCAACGCGATAAGCGCCGTGCCTATGCGCAAGCTATATATTACGGATAAAGGCAAAGCTTGGGCGGGTATTACGCTGCACGACGACCGTTTTGTAGACCTAGCCAAAAATTTTTGCAAAGCTACCGATTGGCGTGGCGGTTTTGAGCTGGAGATAATGCTGTCTGCCGAAGGCAAACCCTATATAATGGAAGTAAACCCGCGCTTTCCGGCATGGATATATTTAACCGTAGGCGCAGGCCAAAATCAACCCGCCAGTTTAGTTAAAATGGCCATGGGCGAAACGGTAGAGCCGTTTACCGAATACGAAATTGGAAAGATGTTTATTCGCTATGCCTGGGATATGATAACCAACATAGAGGATTTTCAAAAAATGTCGGCCTTTGGCGAGTATCAAGCAAACAAAGAATTAGCAAAAAGCAAAGTGTAGCGCAGCCTGTATTCTCTTAAAAGAGGAGTCTTGCCAAGAGTGGGACAGGGTGTGTTATGAATAAAAATATTAGGGTAATAAAAGCACTACAATGGAAAAATTAAAATACGAACGTCCGTTTATAAAGAAACTGAACGCGGGCCTAATGAACAAGTTTGGCACCCGTACCGAGTTTGCGCCGCATACGCATATTGAAGGCGTGCCGGTAAAAGACTTGATTAAAGACTATGGTTCGCCGCTGTTTGTAGTGTCGGAAAGGCAAATACGCAAAAACTACCAAAACGCGGTGCGTGCTTTTAAAACCCGCTACCCAAAGGTGCAGTTTGCATGGAGTTATAAAACCAACTACATGAATGCCGTGTGCAACGTTTTTCACCAAGAGGGTTCGTGGGCCGAGGTAGTGTCGGGTTTTGAATACCGCAAGGCTAAAGGCAACGGCGTGCCCACCGATAAAATTATTTTTAACGGTCCCGATAAATCGACTGAAGATTTGAAGATGGCCATTGCCGATAATGCCCTTATTCACATTGACCATTTTGATGAGTTGTATGAGTTGGTAGAGATACTGGCGCAAGGCACAACCAAAGCGCGTGTGGCTATTCGTGTGAACATGGACACCGGTGTTTACCCTATGTGGGACCGATTTGGCTTTAACTACGAAAGTGGGCAGGCGTGGAATGCCATCAACAAAATAATGGCGTCAGAAAATATGGATTTGGTTGGCCTGCATTGCCATATAGGCACTTTTATGCTTACGCCAAACGCCTACGCAGTGGCGGCAAACAAGCTTAGCGACTTAGCCGTAAATATTAAATACCGCTACAACAAAAGCATTCAGTATTTAGATTTGGGCGGTGGCTTTCCATCAGCCAATACGCTGAAGGGCTCGTATTTGCCGGGGTCAGACATTGTGCCTAGCATTGATGAATTTGCCGAAGCCATTACATCGGCCATACTTAGCTACGGCTACAAACCGGAAGAACTTCCATTATTAATATTAGAAACCGGCCGCTTGTTGATTGATGACGCGGGCTATTTATTGGGCAGCGTAATTGCCACCAAACGCCTGAGCGACGGCCGCCGCGCTACTATTTTAGACTTTGGTGTTAACTTACTTTTCACCGCTTTCTGGTATGAACATAAAATATCTCCGGCGCAGGAGTTTACCCACCATAC
>JANOCJ010000192.1:0-3486 GCA_031412115.1 Flavobacteriales bacterium | reverse complement strand
CCGGCTTGTATACTGTAACATTACTGGTAACAAACTCTGACGGGTGTATTGATACCTTTACAACTAAAATATTGGTTATAGAATTGCCTGTAGTTGCACCCAATGTTTTTACGCCCAATGGTGATGGGATAAATGAGCAATTGCAATTTGCTTACCTGGAACAGTTTGCTGGCAGCAAATTATGGATATATAACCGCTGGGGAACACTGATATACCAAAGCAACGATTATAAAAACGATTGGGATGGCGAAAACCACACCGCCGGTGTTTACTATTTTATATTAGAAGTAAACAACCTTGCCAAGCAAAAAATTAATGGCACAATAACAATAATAAAATAGAAAATAAAAAGGGGCTTAGGCCCCTTTTTTAGTTGTTTTCGCTTCTACAAAATACATATCAATCTCGCCTTTGTTTTTGGCCTCTATCTTACCCCGAAACGTGCAGTTAAAATTGTTTTTAACCAAATCGAAAGTGGTGCCTGATATGTTTATTTTTCCGGCTTCGCCACTGCTTTCCATGCGCGATGCTATGTTTACTGTATCGCCCCAAATGTCGTAGGCAAATTTGCGTATGCCTACTATGCCGGCAATAATAGGCCCACTATTAATTCCAATGCGTATTTCCCAATAATCCTCGCCTTTGGCTTGGTATTCCTTACGCTTTTCAATCATAAAATCGCGTATCTCTATCGCGGCAGCAACAACGGCAGTAGCATTGTTACTGTTTTGCACCGGCACACCCGATGCGCACATATAGGCATCGCCAATGGTTTTAATTTTCTCTAGCCCGTGGCGGGTAGTAATCTCGTCAAATTTGCGAAAGCATAAGTCTATTTCGGCTACCAACTGGTCGGGCGTTAGCTTTTCCGCAAAGCGGGTAAAATTTTTAAAATCGGTAAAAAGCACCGTTACTTCTGAATAATAGCGTGGCGAGGCTTTACCGTGTTTCTTTAACTCATCGGCTGTTTCGGCAGGCAAAATATTTAGCAGCAGTTCGTCTGAACGCTCTTTCTCTATGGCAATAAGCCTGTTTTTTTCAGACAATTCAGCATTGGTTTGTTGCTTTTGCCTAAAGCCGCGGTAAATAAAAAAAGCTATTATAAGCACAATAACAAAGCCTGCAATAAACAAGTTGCGCACTGCTTTTTCCTGCCCCAGCTCAATAAGCCGCTCCTGCTCTTTAAGTTTTATTTCATCATCCTTAATGCGCAACTCCATTTTACTCATGGTAAGGGCCTTGTCCAAATCCTCTTTCTCCTTTTGGCTTTGCTCTAGCACAGTATCCATCATTTTTAACTCAGCCTCTTGCGATAAAAGGTCGCGCTCGGTTTCAGTAAGCTTATCCATTTTGCTCTTTAGCTCGGTATTGGCATTTATTACCTGCGAACTTAAATCGGCAATATCCTTTTTATCCTTTATCTTCTCTTTGGTATCGTAGTAAAGGCGTTTTGCTTCTTCCGATTCACGTTTATTACCTAATGCAGAGTGGGCTAACGATAAATTATAGTAGCTAAGCGCCAAGCCCGGCATATCACTTAACTGAACTGCCAACCGCTGGGCCTGCTCAAAATATTTAAGTGACTTTTTGGGCTTTGATGTAAAATACCCACGCCCTATGGTGTTAAGAAGGGATACCTTATGGGTATCGGCAGCAGCTTTGTTTATTACCTTTTCAAGGCTATCAAGCTGCTTTTTACTTTGCGCGCTGCACAAAGTAATGTTTACCAGTGTTATAATGAATATTGCAAGTAAAAACCTCATTGCATTTTAAGAAAAGATGAAGGCGAAGATAATCAAGGTTTTGCATTTACAATATATTTCATAATATAGCGGCTTAAAGTTAAGTTGCCTTTACGCAAACCAGTATGATGTACGATAGGCTGTATGCCGATATAATGCTTAAATTGAAAGAAGAGTTGCCCAAAGAATTGTATTATCATGGGCGCCATCATACTATTGATGTACTGTCAACCCTTACCCAAATTTGTAAGGCCGAAGACGTAACCGGCACCGATTTGCTGTTGCTTAAAACAGCTGCATTATTGCATGATATTGGCTTTACCGTAGGCGCTACAAACCACGAACAAACGGGATGTGATATGGCCCATACCATGCTGCCCGATTACGGCTATAACACTGCACAAATAGACAGTATTTGTGGTATGATAATGGCAACTAAAATACCGCAAAGCCCTAAAAATAAGCTGGAAGAAATTATTTGCGATGCCGACTTAGATTACCTGGGACGCAATGATTTTTACCCTATATCAAACTCCTTGTTTAGGGAACTAAAAACCCGCGGGGTATTAAGCGATGAAAATGAATGGAACAAACTGCAGATTAAATTTTTAACCGCCCACCATTATTTTACGCAAACCAATATTACTACCCGCGAGCCCGAGAAGCAAAAACGCATTGAGGAATTGAAGAAAATTATTGTTGAATAATTTTAATGCGCCTCTAGCCAGTTTTTACCCACTCCTACTTCTACATCTAACGGAACGCTCATTTTAACGGCGTTCATCATACGGTCTTTAATTAGGGGTTTTAGTATTTCCACTTCGCTTTCCAGTGCATCAAAAACTAACTCGTCATGCACCTGCAACAGCATTTTTGATTTTAGGCCCATCTTCTTCATATCGGCATGAATAGTAATCATAGCCATTTTAATTATATCGGCCGCTGTGCCTTGTATGGGGGCATTAATGGCGTTTCGTTCGGCATAGCCACGCACGGTTGCGTTGTTTGAATTAATGTCGGGCAAATTGCGGCGGCGGCCTAAAATTGTTTCAGTATATCCTACTTCGCGTGCTTTCTCAATGCTCGAATCCATATAGTCTTTAACCCGTGGGTATTTTATAAAGTATTGCTTGATGATTTCACCCGCTTCGCTGCGTGATATTTGCAACTGCTCAGCCAAGCCAAATGCTGAAATACCATAGATAATACCAAAGTTTACCGCTTTAGCGTTACGGCGCATATCAGGAGTTACATCGGCTAATTCAATGCCATTTATTTTGGCTGCAGTAGCGGCGTGAATATCCTGCCCGCTGTTAAAAGCTTCCAGCATACCTTCATCACCACTAAGATGGGCAATAATGCGCAATTCTACCTGCGAATAGTCGGCAGAGATAATGGTATATCCTTCGCCCCGCGGAACAAAAGCTTTGCGCAATTCGCGGCCTTTTTCTGTTTTTATTGGAATGTTTTGCAGGTTGGGATTGTTACTACTTAACCGGCCTGTAGCGGCTACTGTTTGGTTAAATGAAGTGTGTATGCGGCCGGTTTGTTTATTAATCAACAAAGGCAACGTATCAGCATAGGTCGATTTTAGTTTTTGCACCGTGCGGTAATCCAAAATCTTTTGAATGATTGGATGCTTGTGTATTAGTTTAGAAAGCACTTCCTCGCCTGTGGCAAACTGTTTGGTAGCTGTACGTTTAGCCTTTTCGTCAATGGCTAATTTTACAAATAAAATATCGCC
>JANOCJ010000191.1:0-3498 GCA_031412115.1 Flavobacteriales bacterium | reverse complement strand
GGCCTTAATACCGTATGGGTACAGCAAGGCGCTAATACTATTGGCAACGCCATTGTAAATGTACTGGAAACCCGCCCGCAAGATGGATTGCTGGTTGTAGGTACGCATAGCAATGGTATATATACCGCTACCATTACCAATATTGGGCAGCTTACCACTGCTAAAGATATTAAGGCTAACGATGTTTCAGCCCTGAACCTATACCCCAACCCTGCGCAACAAAATACTACGTTTGAGTTTGAATTGAAACAAAAGCAAAAAGTTTTGGTGGTGATGACTGATGCCGCAGGCCGTGCATTTCGCATTATACACAACGGCAATTTAGGCATGGGTATACACAAGCTGAATATAGCCCGCGAAGGTTTGGCTGCGGGGGTTTATTATACCACAATTTATACAGAACAAGGCACCAAACAAACCAAACAGGTTGTTTGGGTAGATTAATTCTGTTTTTCTTTTGTCTGCCAACGGCACTGCTTTTTTTGTTTGGCAATTGCCTGCGGCGCTTGTCTGCCGACGGCATTACTTTTTTGCTTGATCAAAAAAGCAATCAAAAAAATCAAGGGCTGTCATTTCTTAACGACCTGCTACGGGGCTTCACTAAACCGCGCAAACTAGTCCGCCTATGGCGGACGTCGAACAGCGCGCGCTTTCATGCCTACGGCATGACATTTACTTTCCTTGCAGGTGCCCGTTTCGAAATGAAGGCCCATACTGCTTGCGCCTAATGCTCAAAAATCTATTTAATCTGTGCGGGGACGTCCACGAAACGTGCGAACCTGAAATTTCGCAGGGATTGTGCGGATGGCGCACGAAGTGCAAGGCGAAATGAAGGTTGGGTTTCGTGGTGCATTTTCTTTGGTTCGTTTCTTTTGTGCAAGGCAAACGAAGTTCATTCATCCCATTAAAAAACAATCAAACCATGAATAAAAGAAATGAACGCCCCCGGCAGGGAGCAGTCGCAGGCAATTGATTAAGCAAAAGTGCTTAAAAAAGCCACCTTATCTCGTTACAATTAAACGTCAAACAAGCTACCCGGCCTTTGCAGGGGCGATTTGCCCAAATGCTTATAGGCTTGCTCGGTAACCTCGCGACCGCGCGGTGTGCGGATGATGTAGCCCTCTTTAATTAAGAAGGGTTCATATACTTCTTCTATGGTTTCGCCCTCTTCGCCAACGGCGGTAGATATGGTGGTAATGCCCACCGGGCCTCCTTTAAATTTATCAATAATAGTAGTTAGGATTTTGATGTCCATCTCATCCAAACCATTCTTATCTACATTCAACGCAGTAAGCGAGTAATGGGCAATTTCCAAATCGATAATGCCTGTGCCTTTTATCTGCGCAAAGTCGCGTACGCGGCGTAGCAATGCGTTGGCAATACGCGGAGTTCCGCGGCTACGGCGGGCTATTTCAAAAGCCGCATCATCTTTAATAGGGATATTGAGAATACCGGCCGAGCGGATAACAATATCGGTAAGCAGCTTAGAATCGTAATACTCTAACCTTGAATTGATGCCAAAACGGGCACGCAATGGCGACGTTAGCAAGCCCGAACGGGTTGTTGCACCAATAAGGGTAAACGGGTTTAAGGTAATTTGTATAGAACGGGCATTGGGCCCGGTTTCTATCATAATGTCAATTTTATAATCCTCCATGGCAGAGTATAAATACTCCTCTACAATGGGGCTTAAACGGTGTATCTCGTCAATAAAAAGTACATCGTTGGGTTCAAGGTTGGTTAATAGGCCTGCAAGGTCGCCGGGCTTATCTAATACCGGCCCTGAGGTGGTTTTCATTGAAACACCCAACTCATTGGCAATAATATTGGCTAAGGTAGTTTTGCCCAGGCCCGGAGGGCCGTGCAGCAATACGTGGTCCATAGCTTCGAGGCGCATTTTTGCTGCCGATACAAATACCTGTAGGTTATCAAGCACTTGGCGCTGGCCGGCAAAATCGTCAAACCCCTGCGGGCGAAGGACTTTTTCAATCTCCTTTTCCGCGGGTGTTAAATTTTCGTCTTCTGCGTCTAAAATTGGATTCATGGCACCTGTATAGGAGGATTATATACCTCCTCCTCCCGCCTAAGGCGGGATACTCCCCCTTTGCAGGGGGATAGTTGTTTCCTTCACAATACTCCTATGACGGAGGTGAAAATACTATGCGCCGCCGCCAGTTTTACGAACGGTAGTGGCTTTGCCGCCTTTGGTTTGCGCGCCCGACACTTTATTGCCGCCCGAGCCACCTTTGGCTGCATTTTTTTCTTTGTTTTGCATGGCTTTCAAAGCCTCGTCGCCTTTTTTGCTTTCTTCGTCCTCTTCGCCTTCAGGGGCTGCGTCTTTCAACAAATCGTTTGCCTGAAGTATGTTGTACCAGCCCAAAATCTTTTTCATGTCAGACTTGTACACACGCTCACGGTCGTAGTCGGTTAAAACCTCGCCAAAATAAGCCGCAATGGCTTTATCGTCAGCCGCTTTAACATCAACCGCAGGGCCTCCGTTTTCTTTGGTTTTTATCTTTTCAAAAACGTCTTTTAGGGGAATGTCGTCACTCTCGCAAAAAACAGAAATATCTTCCAAAGCACTTACTTTGTGCGATGCGTAAATTGGTATGTTTTTACCATCGGCCAATGATTTTGCAACCAAGCCATTTTTTAACTGGCCCGTAACTTTAAAAAGGCCGCCCATTCCACTAACTGAAATAATTCCGCTTAAATCCATAGTTTTAATAATACTTCTTTATTGTTGTTTTATCGATTTTAGTTCTATTGTCCAACCCATGTTCATGTACATGATTAAAGGGTTTTGGGCATTATCAAGCACATAAATTGTTTTATCTCCAGCACAGTTTTCTGCGTTGTTTGCTTTAACGTAAGGCATGGTGGTTTTAGTACCGTTCAAATCAAACGTAAAGCTTTGTATGCCGCAATTTTTAAATCCATCGGCAGTGATTGCTTTATCTACACTAACATTAGCTGTAACATTTGATTTTAAAAGCTTGAAAAAGGTGTTGCTAACCCATACGCTGGTTTGGTCTTTTAACTTAACAGCGCCGGCAGTAAACATGTTGTGTAAGCCCATAGCATCGGCCGCGGTAGCGTTTTCATAAAACACCGAACCTTTTTGGTTTACGTCTCCGCTCATTACCCAGTCAAAAGAAAGGTCGGGCTTTAACGTTTTTATAATAACGGTAAAGGTATAGCTGCTTGTTGGGGTAGTTACTTGGTAGGTAAGCACATCATTAGCCTTGGGTGTATAGGTTGGTATTTTGCTGCTTATGTTGGTGTTAAGTGCTATGGTACCGGTAGTTATCTGTGCAGTAGCCTGCATAGCTGCCATTGTTACAAACGCTACTACCAGCAAACGGGTTGCAAATGTTTTCATAACTCTATAGTTAAATTAAGTTCAAACGTACTCTAAAAAACGGTAAAAGCAAACACCTCGCCCCGCCACACCCCCTCCCCAAGGCATTTCATGCCTTGGTACTCCCCCTTGGCAGG
>JANOCJ010000190.1:0-13414 GCA_031412115.1 Flavobacteriales bacterium | reverse complement strand
CCGTATCTTTGCCTACAATCATAGTGCTGTCTATCAGCCATACCTTTTCAGGCAACTGTTGCTCGCGCACATTTTCAATAAACTCCTCGGTGTATTGCAGTTTATCTTTAATATACATGCGATCGTCTGTAGTAGCAGTATCTACTACAACTCCATTTGCCTTTTGGGGTTGGTTGCCACCGCAGGCAGCTAAAACTATAAGCGCAATAAAGGAAAGTACAACAGCTACATTTTTCATTTGCGCGAAGGTACTATTTAGTTCGCAGTTGGCGGTTGGCAGTTCTTAGTTAAAATTATTTATGTTGAATTACAGTATAAAATTATGCCTGCGCAGAAATGACATTTAACTTTTTGATGACTAACACTAGGAACTGGCAAGTCGGAACTAAGAACGACAAACTACTTCACCGACTTCTTCATTTGGATAACACCCCAAAAAGCTTCCTGGAAAATTTTTACGCTCATTTTTGATACGCCCAGCTGGCGGTCTTTAAACGTAATGGGCACTTCTATAATTTTTACGCCGCGTTTAAGTGCGCGGTACTTCATTTCTATTTGAAAGGCGTAGCCCATAAACTTTACCTTATCCAGTTCAATTTGCTCTAACGCCTTGCGGCTGTAGCATACAAAACCGGCAGTAGTATCGCGTATTGCAATGCCCAATACCATACGCACATAAACCGATGCATAGCGCGACATTACACGGCGTTCCCAAGGCCAGTTTTCTACTTCACCACCCGGCACATAGCGTGAGCCAACAGCCAAACCTGCACCTTTATTTACACAGGCATCAAGCAATCGGGGTAAGTCGGTGGGGTTGTGCGAGAAGTCGGCATCCATCTCAAAAACATAATCGTAGCCTTTGGCTAATGCCCACTTAAATCCGTGAATGTAAGCAGTGCCAAGGCCTAACTTGCCGGTACGTTCTTCAATAAATAAGCGGTTGGTAAATTCCTTCTGTAAACTCTTAACTATATCAGCCGTCCCGTCTGGCGATGAATCGTCAACCACCAAAATATCAAATGCAGGTTGCAAGGCAAACACCGCGCGCAAAATTGCTTCGATATTCTCTTTCTCGTTGTAAGTGGGTATAATGACGATAGTACGGGTCACAAAAAAATATAAGTCGGCAAAGATATGGGCTATAACGTAATGGGTAGCAAAAAAGTGTAAGGGTTTAGTCCTTCATCTCCAAATTATGGCCCATTTTAAGTTTTTTGGTTTGCAAATAGGCACGGTTATGCTCATTGGCTTGTATCTCAATAGGCATATTCTCCACAATCTCTAAGCCATAGCCAATAAGGCCTGCGCGCTTGGTTGGGTTGTTGCTTAGCAAGCGCAGTTTGGTAACGTTAAGGTCGCGCAAAATTTGTGCACCTACGCCATAGTCGCGTTCATCAGGTTTAAAACCCAGTTCGGTATTAGCTTCAACAGTGTCTTTACCTTGTTCCTGCAAGGCATAGGCTTTTAGTTTATTTAGCAGGCCAATTCCCCTCCCCTCTTGGTTTATATAGATAAGAACGCCTTTGCCCTCTTTCTCAATCATCTCCAACGCTTTGTGCAACTGTGGGCCACAATCGCAGCGGCACGAGCCAAAAATATCGCCGGTAATGCATGATGAGTGTACACGCACCATAATAGGGTCGCCTTTTTCCCAAGTGCCTTTGGTAATAGCCAAATGCTCCATGTTGTTTGATAGTTGGCGGTAGGCCGTAAGGTTAAATGTGCCATACTCGGTAGGCATTTTAACGGTTACCTGGCGCTCAATAAGGCTTTCGTGTTTAAGGCGGTATTTTATAAGGTCTTCAATAGATACTATTTTCAAGTCAAACCGTTCGGCAATTTTCAATAGCTCGGGCAGGCGGGCCATAGTGCCGTCTTCGTTCATAATCTCAACCAACACACCTACAGGCTCAAAACCGGCCAAAGCGGCAAAATCAGTCGTAGCTTCGGTATGGCCTGCACGGCGCAAAACGCCCTCTTTTTTAGCCCTTAGGGGAAAAATATGGCCGGGGCGGCCAAAATCTTCGGGGCGGGTAGCAGGGTCAATAAGTGCTTGAATAGTTTTAGCACGGTCGTGCGCAGATATGCCTGTGGTGCAGCCATGTCCCAACAAATCAATAGAAACGGTAAATGGTGTTGCGTTTTGCGATGTGTTGTTAGGCACCATCAGGCTTAGTCCCAATTCGTCGGCGCGGTCTTCCAGCAACGATGCACAGATAAGTCCACGGCCATGGGTAGCCATAAAATTAATAATCTCGGGCGTAACGTTGCGGGCAGCGGTTAAAAAGTCGCCCTCGTTCTCGCGGTCCTCATCATCAACAACAATAATTACTTTTCCGGCTTTAATGTCGGCAATCGCTTCTTCAATGGTATTCAGCTTCACGGGACTATTGATTATTAAATTTAGTGCAAAAATAACTAAATATAACGTATATTGTTTTACCTGCCATAATATCGGCTTTAGTTATACGTTTACCTTTACTATATGATTATACGTTTTGTTATATTTTTCGTACTCATTCTGCTGGTTGATTTGTACTTTTATCAATCGCTGCGCGTTCTTACTGCCAACTGGCAGCCTCGTAGCAAGCAGATACTCTTTTATTCGTACTGGATTTTTTCAGCCATTACTATTAGCCTGTTAATTTTAGCAGCGGCTATACCTCCTGCCGGGGCAGGTCGTGTTTTTCAAAAATACATGTTCAATTTTATGGTGATTTTAACATTCACCAAGTTTTTGGGCTTTTTACCATTGTTGATTGAAGATATAGTGCGCCTGTTTCGTTGGTTGTTTACTTACGCGGGCAAGCAAACTAATGTACCCGGCGAACATGCCATTCCGCGTGCAAAATTTGTTAGCTGGATATCGCTTGGGCTATTGGCAGTGCCCTTTACCACTTTTATTTATGGTATGGTTAAAACAGCGTTCGATTATTCTATAAAGCGTACCACCATTAAACTACCTAACCTACCCGATAAATTTGACGGCTTTACAATTGTGCAAATATCTGACCTGCACACAGGTAGCCTGCCCGGCACGCACCCCTACGAGCGTGCGGTAAAACTGGTAAACGACTTAAAGCCCGATATTATATTTATGACCGGCGATTTGGTAAATAACATTGCCGATGAGGCTGTTGACTTTGTGCCTGTTTTAAAGCAATTAACATCGCCCAACGGGGTATACTCTATATTAGGCAACCACGATTATGGTGATTACTACCATTGGGACAACGAGGTAGACAAAGCCAAAAATTTACAGCATGTTAAAGATATTCATCGCCAAATGGGCTGGAAATTGATGCTAAACGAAAACGTGCTAATTAAACGCGACGACCAAAGCATTGCCATATTAGGGGTAGAAAACTGGGGCCATAAGCTAAACTTCCCAAAATATGGCATAATGGCAGAGGCTTATAAGGGCATTGAAGATGCACCCGTAAAGCTACTCCTGTCTCACGACCCATCGCATTGGGAGGGCGAGGTTATACCTAAGTACCCTGATGTGGATGTTACCTTCTCGGGCCATACGCATGGGTTTCAGTTTGGTATAGAAATACCGGGGTTTATAAAGTGGAGCCCCAGCCAGTATGTATACAAACAATGGGGCGGCTTGTACCAAGAAGGAAAGCAATATATATACGTAAACCGCGGCTTGGGCTTTTTAGGCTATTTAGGCCGTGTGGGCATTCCGCCGGAAATATCTGTTATTACATTAAAGAAAGGGTAAAATCAGGGATGGGGTGATAGCCAAGAGGGAAGAGATTATTACCACGGGATTAATCCCGTGGCTTAAATAAAAGTATTTATTGTTTTTGGCCCACGACTTAAGCTGTGGGCTTTTTTATGCCTGACAATTTTTCTTATTAAAATATGGCATTGGGTTTGTAATAATGTATACATAGCCCTAAATCTAAATGGGTTTTGGAGAGGAGGATAACGGTGTGGTTCTGATTTAAAAATGTAGTAAAACTGTTTTTTAGCGCTTTGTGCCTTTTAAATTTTTAAGAAGGACAAGAAAACTACGGGCGTATGTGGGCTAAAGGCCTGCACATTAAAAATGGGGGCCATTTTATCAATTAGCTTTAAAACACTACATCAAACATATGTAAATGCTATTATTTAATATCTCAAATTAAACTAATTATCAGCACTTTAGTCAAAAATAAAATTACAATTAAGGCAAAACCTTACACGGGTAACCTGTTGCATTTTACTGGTTTTAATAGGGCAGTAACGCGGTATACTTTTGCTAATACCAACCACATAACAATTAGGTCATGTTAAAAAATAAAACAAATACAGCAATGCAAACCATAGGAAGCAAAGCCGTGAACTTTACTAACAAAAAAGCAGCTAAAAATGGTATTGCCATTAACCCTGCATTGTTATCAGATAATAATACCCTTAGCCTGGCTGAAATGGCTATAATAAGCAATATGGACGCTCTATTACGCGACTTAAACGACATTCAGGATTTTGAATAGTATATAATACACAACCCTTTACCCAACCAAATGAAAAAGATTCTTACCGTAATTATAGTACTAACAGCCGCCCTAGCTGCCAATGCTCAAAATAGCTGGCAAGGGGGCATACGTATTGGCGTTGGCAACAACATACTAATGCCCAACAACGTATTTTCAGGCGAGTGTGACAGTGCCAACAAATTTAGCTTAGACTATACTGTAGGGCTAAGTGCTGGCTGGTTTCCTAATAGGCGCACCTATTACTCGCATAAGCTTAAAGGCCTGCGTTTTGAGGCGCATTATTCAACTTTAAGCCAAAATTATAAAAGCCTGCCAAAAACCGGGCAGGAAACTTTTGAGTTTAGCAGCCGCCTTAGGGCAGGGTATATTAGTATACCGGTGTTGTTTGCCATACTACCATCAAGCGACCATGGTTCGTTTTTTGAAGTAGGCCCACAGGTATCAATACTCGTTCATTCTTCTGAGCAATTTAGCACCCCCAGCCGCGACGATAATTTAGATTACAGCCGTACCGATAAAACCGGCCTTAGCCCCGTTAATTACCAAATGACAATGACCTATGGTAAACTATTTAATCTGGGCAATAATGGTGCTTTAAGCATTGGCGCCAAATTTACCTACTCATTTAACCAAGTGGTACAAAACAGGCCCACCGGCAACTACCAAAACTTTAGCGTAATGTTGCATACCGGCTTTACATTGCGTGGCCGCGACCACTATAATTAGGCTACTATATTGAACTTAACCCCCAAAAAAGAAATCCCGTTCTAAATTTAGAGCGGGATTTTTTTTATTTTAGCCACTGCTCATCTAACTAATAATGAAAAAATTAGTACTGCTTGTTGCTACCTGTATAGTAATTAACTACATACAGGCGCAGGTTATAACCCAGGTTGGTATTAAAGGCGGTGGCCTTTCAACCTGGATATTAAACTCAAATGTAATGGCAGGTAATTCTGACACTACCTACCGTTTATCAGGCGGGTATACTGTTGGCGCGCATTTTGGTTTATATTTCAACAAGCGTACTTATTACTCGCATACAATGAAAGGTGTTCAGCTAGAGGTTAATTACACCAGCCACCGTCAAGGCTACAAATCAAAAACAGGCACACCTATAGACTATAAATATGCTTGGAACTTAACCTATATTGATTTTGGGTTGTACTTTCAGTATATGCCCTCGTCTGACCATGGTTTTTATATGCTTGTAGGCCCGCAATATTCTATACTTATGGGTGCTAAAGATAAAGGGTATGTAGAAATACCTAATGTAGCCCGCACCTCGTACGATAATGATATAACATCAAAACTGGCAGGGGGCAATTTTCAAATGGTGTTAGAAATGGGGCAGTATTTCAATTCGCTTAAAACACCCCAACTGGGTTTTCATGTGGGCTTGCGCCTAAACTATGGCATTAACGATATTACCAAACCCTTAAGGGATAGTAACCCCGGGCAAACCTACTTTAGAAACAATACTGCCTATATAGGTTTAGTGTTGGGTATCGATTTAAAATCGCGTAATTACTATAATTAGTTCGCGGTTGACAGTTGGTGGTTGGCAGATTAGCTAAACTAACAACTACGAACAGCCAACTACCAACTAAGGTTTCGTCATCTCAAAGGTATCATACACCTCGCCGGTGCTACTATTTATAGCTTGGCCGATAATGGTTTTTCCGTTTACAGAAAACTGTAGAAAGCCGCCGGTATGGTGCACCACTGCCGATAGGTTGGCAGGACAATTGCCCGGCACCCAGCCCTCTTGCAAAACACCGCCCGTACCGCAGGTTATACTAATAAACCCATTTTGTATTTTTGGGTAATGATGAATCTCGCTGCGGTATTCTTCTATTACATTTCCGTTGGCATCGTAGGGGTGCAAGCGCTCGTAGGTATGGGCATGGCCATTCAATACAAAGTCTACATTGTATTGTGCAAACACGGGGTATAACTCTATCACCTTTTCGTAATTTTCTTTATACGTGCAACTGCGGCCATTATGGTGTAGGGTTACAATAATAAAATCGTACTGGCCTTGTGCCTGTTGCAAATCATTAATCAACCATGCTTTTTGTGCATCAAAATTGAAAAAATCGCCGTCTTTAGAGTCAAGGTTTACAAAATGTACCTTGCCATAATTGTATGAGTAATAATGCTCATTGTTGGGCAGTTTCCACTCGCGGCAAAAGTTATTGTCAGGGTCGCTGCCCCAGTCGTGGTTGCCCAATACAGGGTAAAACGGAATGTTGCAAAACACATTGGCAAAGGGGCTCATCAGATAATCGTCGTATTGGGTGCCATCGCCCACGGGGTATACAATATCGCCAAGGCCAATAATAAAATCGGGGCGGGCTTGCAGTTTTAAAATACGCGCGGCGGTAACCTGCGGAAAACCATCTTCAAGCGGGTTGCGGCCAATATCGCCAAAGGCCAAAAAGTTAAATGGGGCGGCACTATCGGGCTGGGTAATAAAATAATTTAAGTTGTTGTTAGCATTATCCATGTTTTTGCCATTGTTGTATATGGCATAGTTGTAATGCTTGCCACGCTGCAAGTTTTTAATGGTTACGGTATGGGTATACGTTCCATCAGCCTCTTTAACACTAGTGCCCAATGCCGATGTAACCGGTGTTGTAAGGCCAAATAAAACCTCGCTGCTTTGGGTGGCGATATTGGTTTTCCATAGTACAGAAACACTGTCGGCCCAGGCGGTTTGTATATACGGACGGCGAATAAGTTGCAGCGGCTGTTTGTCTTTATTACAAGCGGCAAACACACTTGTTACCGAAAAAAGAAGGATGATAAGGGTACGAAAATTCATAGTGTGAAGGTAAAACAATTGTCTGAACAGGATGGCAAGATTAAACTGATAAACATGATTTTTAACACGGGCTTAATCCTGCATTTCAGTTTAATCGGTTATTATCTTGTTCCCACTATATTTGCTTTAAATGAAAAACTGTTTCTCCTCCCTCTTTCTCTTTCTTATCACTTTGTGTAATGCACAAAGTGATACTACCCATGTATGGTGGAAAGAAACGGTTATTTACCAAATTTACCCTCGCTCGTACTCCGACAGTAATGGCGATGGTATTGGCGATTTGCGCGGCATAATTAACAAGCTGGATTATATACAGGCTATGGGGTTTGAAACGGTGTGGATATCGCCGTTTTATGAAAGCCCGCAAGGCGATTTTGGTTACGATATTAGCAACTACTACGCCATAGCGCCCGAGTATGGAACCCTTGCTACCGTTGACAGCCTGATTGCCGAAGTGCATAAGCGCGGAATGAAAATTGTGTTTGATTTAGTACTTAACCATACATCCGACCAACACCCGTGGTTTAAAGAATCGGCCAGCAGTAAAACCAACCCCAAAGCCGATTGGTATGTATGGCGAGATGGACGGGGCAAAAACGGCAAACGCCCGCCCAACAACTGGTATAACGTTATCAGCCAAAAAGGTTGGCATTATAGTAAGGAGCGTAAGCAATGGTATTACACGGCTTTCCTAAACTTTCAACCCGATTTAAATTATAGAAACCCCGAGGTAAAAGCCGCTATGTTTAATGTGGTAAAGCATTGGCTGGGCAGCGGTGTTGATGGTATTAGGTTAGATATTTTTAATTGCATTTTGGAAGATTCATTATTCCGAAACAACCCTAAGGTGATAACGTTTGTGCCGAATGCACAGCATTTAAAAACCAAATTTCAGAACCGTACGCGCAACATAAACCACCCCGATAATTTTACGCTGGCAAAGGAGTTGCGCGATACTATTGATACCTACAAAACACCTGCCCGCTTTATGGTTGGCGAAGCGGTAGGCAGCACCCAAAGCACCATTCCGCTGGTGGGTAACGGCGATGGGCTGAACCTTGTTTTTTTGTTTGACATGATATTTTATAAGTACAATGCAAAGTTTTTCCGTGATAAAATAATGGAATATGAAACACTTTTGCCTGCACCGCTTATGCCCACTATTGTATTTGGCAACCACGATAATAAGCGCACCATTTGGAGGGTAAAAAACAATCTACAAAAAATGCGGCAACTGGCGTTATTCCAGCTAACGGCGCGAGGTGTGCCGGTAATATATTATGGCGAAGAAATTGGTATGATGAATGCCGACATCCCTAAAAAAAATGCACAGGACATAATATCAAAAGAGTTTAACAGCGTGCCGCAGTTTATACGCAACGGCCTACCTATACCGCTAAACCGCGATGTTTGCCGCACACCCATGCAATGGGATACTACTAAATATGCAGGGTTTAGCAATGCTGACACTACTTGGTTGCCTGTTGGGCCTGATGCAAAAAAACGAAATGTAAAAACGCAGGCGATGGATAGTTTATCGCTGCTAAATACCTATTGGAGTTTGCTGCAATTAAGGGATACCATTAATGCTTTTAAAAGCGGCGAAATAACGGTTGACAATTTTAAAGGGAAGAATAAAAAAGTACTATCGTATTATCGCACGGAGCGTACTGAAGAGGGGGTAAAAGACTATCAAGTTTTTATTAATTTTTCAGGCAAGGAAAAGAAAATAATAATGCCTTATGTAATGCGCTTTAGCAAGCGTTATGCGCTAAATCCCGGCGATAAAGTGGAAGACAATATTATAACCCTAAGCCCTTACGGCGGATTGGTAATTTACCACGCATACAATTTGCCTACGTGCGAACCGTAAAAATCTCCTCCGGGTAATCAATACGTGTTAAAAACAAACCCTCCGCCGGTGCTGATTCTCCTGCCTCTTTCCTATCTAAACTTTGGGCTATTTGTTTAAATTCATCCAAGGTAATTTTACCTCGTCCAACATCCGTCAACGTGCCAACAATAGCGCGTACCATATTGCGCAAAAAACGGTTGGCGGCAATGGTAAAAACCAGTTGACCGTTTTCCTCCGTCCACTTTGCAACGGTTACTTTGCACAACGTAGTTTTTACATCGGTATGGGCTTTGCTAAAGGCTTTAAAATCGTCTATAGTTAATAGATGTTTTGCGGCATTATTCATCGCTGCAATATCCAAATCGGCAAAATAGTACCATGCCATACCCTGTGTAAATGGATTTTTACTGCGTGTTATATAGTATTTATACTCGCGGGCGGTAGCATCAAAGCGGGCATGGGCATCATCTTTAACAGGCCTTATTTCTTTAATAACAATATCGTTCGGCAAAAGTTTATTCAGCTTGTAAACCAATTGTGCAGCATCTATCTCTTTCTCACAATCAAAATGCGCAAAAAAATCGGCAGCGTGTACACCCGTATCGGTGCGGCCACAGCCCAACGTTTCTATCTTACCCGATAGTAATAATGATAGCGCTTTTTCCAACTCTGCCTGCACGGTGTGGGCATTAAGCTGCACCTGCCAACCGCAGTAGTTAGTTCCTTTATAAGCCAAACGGATAAAATAGCGCATAATGCAAAGATAGTGGTAAGTGAAAAACTAAAATCTAAAAACGAAAAGTACTTTTAGATTTTAACTTTTAGTTTCCAAATGAACTTTTTTCATCAACAAAGCGTTGTAAGGCTTAACTTTACAAACCATGCGCAAGCTTTTACTTCTGTTAGTTACGGTATTTGTTATGCATAGCCAAGCCATGCAGGCGCAAGACCGTGCGTTTGAAATCAAAAATTCGCTACTAAGTTTTGGTGTGGGTTTTGGCTGGAGTTACCCGTTTTACAACGATCCCAGCGTGTGGCCTTCATTTTCTATTAACTATGAAAAGGGCTTATTCTACGTTAAAAAAGTAGGCTATTTTGGTATTGGCGGCTTTGCTGCTTATCATCATGCTAATTATAATTACCCAAAATCTGACCGTTATATACGCTGGCAAAACGTAGTGGGCACTGTCCGTTTTACCTTTCACCCCAATTTTTTAATGACCCAAAATTTTGAAATGTATGCCGGTGTTATGGGTGGGGCGCGGTACGAGTTTTTTAAGGATACCCAGTATGACGCTTTTTCTAACCCCGCTTTGGCCAACCCATACGACCGCTATGGAGGATTTAACGTACTGTTTGCAGGCTTTATAGGCATGCGTTTTTATACCGGCGAACGCTTAGGTTTTTTTGCAGAAGGTGGTTATGGCCTTTCCTTCTTAAACATTGGCATAACATGGAAATTTGGCGAACGCAACATTAAAGCCGACCCCGGAATTAGCAAACGCGGCATTGGCGGAGGCAGAAGGTAGTTTTTAGTTCCGAGTTCTCAGTCCTAAGTTGCAAGTTTCTTTATTAAGATTATGTTCGCTGTTCATTGTTACCTGTTCACTGTTCCAACTATTCACTACCTTTAAGTATGAAATTGCATTTTCTTCTCTCATTTATTTTATTGGCGATGCTAGGCAAGGCGCAACACCCCGCTAGCGTAAGCCCGCAGCAGGCCGAAATTGAATTTAAACAGCTTATTTTTTCAGAAAGCGAATACCACAAGCAAAGCAAAACTACCCTGGCAACCGCAGCCAACGTTGGCAACAACTACGATTTAAAATACCACCGGCTGGAATTTTTTGCCGACCCTGCCGTGCGTTTTATTACCGGCATTATTACCACTTACTTTACTGCGTTAGAAAATAACACGCAGCAGATTACCTTCGAGTTGATGAACGACCTTACCGTCGATTCTGTAAAACACATCACTCAAAACCTTACATTTTCTCACATTAACAATGTGGTAAGTATTGATTTAACAGCCTCGTTAAATGCATCGCAACTAGATAGTGTAACGGTGTATTACCATGGCGAACCGGGCAATTCGGGCTTTGGTTCTTTTTCGGTTAACTGGCAAAATGATAGCATACCTATTATGGCAACCCTATCGGAACCCTACGGTGCGCGAGACTGGTGGCCGTGCAAGCAAACGCTGAATGATAAAATTGATTCGATAGACGTGCATATTACCTGCCCTGCGCAATACGAAGCGGGGAGTAACGGTGTATTAGTAAATACTATTGATGGTGGCAGCTACAAAACCTACCATTGGAAACACCGCTACCCTATTGCTGCATACCTTATTGCCATTGGCATTAGCGACTTTGCCATTTATTCAGATTATTGCTATTTGCCTACCGATACTATTGAAATACTCAACTATGTTTTTCCGCAAAACCTAACCTACGCGCAAGAAAGAACACCTATAACGGCTGATTTTATAACCTTGTTTGACACCCTTTTTGGCCCATACCCTTTTGCTAACGAAAAATACGGCCACCTGCAATGGACCTGGGGCGGCGGCATGGAACACCAAACCATGAGTTTTATGGGTGGCTTTAATTTTGATTTAATATCGCACGAGTTGGCACACCAATGGTTTGGCGATAAAATTACGTGCGGCAGTTGGGAAGATATTTGGCTTAACGAAGGCTTTGCCACGTATGCTACAGGCTTGTGTTACCAATACGTTGACCCTTTTTATTGGTATGCCTGGCGGCAATTTTCGCGCAACAATGTAGTGTCAGAAACGGATGGCTCAGTTTTTTGTAGCGATACAACTAGCAACGACCGTATTTTTAACAGTCGCCTTACTTACCGCAAAGCATCGTATTTACTACACATGCTGCGCTTTCGTATGGGCGATGAAGCATTTTTTAGCGCTATTAAACATTACCTTACCGACCCTGCTTTGGCATTTAACTACAGCCAAACAGAAAACCTGAAATACTATTTAGAAACCTATAGCAGCCTTGACCTTACTGAGTTTTTTGCTGATTGGTACTATGGCGAAGGACACCCGGTATATAATGTTAAGTGGACGCAGTTCCCCTCAACACGCTTGGTAATAGAGCTTAACCAGCAACCTACGCACCCATCGGTTAGTTTTTTTGAAGGGCCTTTGCCTGTTAAATTAAAAAATGAAACCCGCGATACTACCATTGTTTTGCAACACAACACCAATGGGCAGATATATGAATTGCAACCCGGTTTTGAGGTAGACTCTGTAATTGTTGACCCTGAAATATGGGTGCTGCAACAAAACACCGTGCAGCAAATTGATGCCGAAAAAACCGGCGGTATTTGGGTATACCCCAACCCGGTAATTGATGTGGCGCAAGTGAAATTTGACAGCCCATTATACTCTGCCGTGCGGTATGAATTGTACAATACCGCCGGGCAACTAATACTTAGCGAGAATGTAATGCAAGGCACCTTTGGCGGTTTTACCGTAAATATGGTGGGCTTGCAAAAAGGGGTATATGTGCTAACGGTATGGTCTACTTATGGCAACAATACCAATGATTTGAAGCAGGCCGTAAAAAAGAAGATTGTGAAATTTTAATACTCCTTCTTTAAAAAATAAAAGCCCGTAAATTTACCTTCATAATCGGGGGTTACATATATAAGGCTATCGCCTTTAAAACGCCCGCCTGAGAAAGCAAACGTATCGTTCATAGCTACTAAATGCGTTCCGCCGGGTACGCTAAGGTCATATATGTCGCCCTTTAAAATAATATTGAATTCAGTATTAATATCTATAAGTACCTGCACCGCGGCAAACGGGTGAGACCATGCCCCGTTTTTATTATTCAGCAAATCGCACCGCCCGGTATACGTGCCCAAAACAGCTGCGCGGTAATTTTGTGGAGCCTCTTTTTTACAAGAAGTAAGCAAGGCAATGGCTATAAATACGGTTACGATTCTTTTCATTTAGGGTATAAAAATAGTGAATCAGTTGCTAGTTCTCAGTTCCTAGTTGCCAGTATTTTAAAAATATTTTACTCAGAACTAAGAACCGGCCACTCGCCCCTATTCCTTATCCTTGCTATCCATCCAAATAGTAACGGGCCCGTCGTTTATAAGGGCTACCTTCATATCGGCACCAAACACGCCTTGGCGTATGGGGCGGCTAACAATATCGCGCAACTCTTTGCAAAACATTTCATACATCATACGTCCCATTTCAGG
>JANOCJ010000189.1:0-4138 GCA_031412115.1 Flavobacteriales bacterium | reverse complement strand
CCACCCCCAGCCCCTCCCTTAATTTAAGGGAGGGTGCGACCACTATAATTGTAATTGAAACACAACTGTTGCTGTGTCGCGGGAGAGTTAAGCTAGCTGAAAGCTGCGGTATCACATTATTGTTAAAATCCCTCTTAACATCTTACTAACATACCCGTAAAACTCCCTGTTTTAATTGCGACCTTTGCCACGGTATGACCAAGTTAAGCGTTAATATAAACAAGGTGGCAACACTACGTAATGCACGTGGGGGCAACATTCCCGATGTGCTAAAGGTAGCGGTTGACTGTGAGCGTTTTGGGGCGCAGGGCATTACTATACACCCTAGGCCCGACGAGCGCCACATTCGCTTTAGCGATGTGTATGGGCTTAAGGATTTGGTAAAAACCGAGTTTAATATCGAAGGCTACCCATCGGCAGACTTCATCAAAATGGTAATTGAGGTTAAACCTACCCAAGTAACCCTTGTGCCCGATGGTCCCGATGTGCTTACCAGCAACGCCGGTTGGGATACCAAAGCCAATCTTGCTTTTTTGCAAGATGTGGTAGGCCAGTTTAAAGCCGCAGGCATCCGCACCTCGTTGTTTGTTGATACTGTTGCGCAAAACATGGAATACGCCGCGCAAACGGGTACCGATAGGGTAGAGCTGTATACCGAAGATTATGCTGCGCATTATTTTGCAAATAAAGAGCAGGCCATTGCTCCTTACGTAGCTGCCGCACAACTGGCGCAGCAACTGGGTTTGGGCTTAAACGCAGGGCACGATTTGAATTTAGATAATTTAAAATATTTTAAGCAGAACATTCCGGGGTTATTAGAGGTGTCGATCGGTCATGCGCTGATAGCCGATGCGTTATACTTTGGTTTAGAAAATACCGTTCAACTATACTTGCGGCAACTAGCCGATTAATATATTTGTTGTTAGAAATTATGGCAAAAACACAAACATTGAAAAACTTTGAGTTTGGTAACCACACCGACACAGGCCGTGTGCGTCAGCAAAACGAGGATTACATGGGCTATTTTGAGTGCTTAAATGGCGATGTGTTTTTGGTGTGCGATGGCATGGGCGGCCATGCCGGCGGCGCGCTAGCAGCCCAAATGGCAGTTACCGGCGTGCGCGAATATTTAGAACGCAAATATTTTGACGACCCTGCCGATGCTATAAAAGAGGCGTTGGAATATGCCAATACCACTATTTTTAACAAAGCGCTGCAAAGCACCGAGTTTCATGGCATGGGCACAACAGCTGTTATGCTTATTGTGCAAGCTAGCAAAGTATGGTGGGGCCATGTAGGCGATAGCCGCATTTACCTGAAAAGTTTTGACGGCCTTAACCGTGTTACCAACGACCACTCTTTTGTACAAAAACTAATTGATGAAGGCGCTATTAGCGAAGAAGAAGCTATGACGCACCCTCGCCGCAATGAATTGACTGCTGCCTTGGGCGTGTCGTCTGATGTTACGGTTGATGTGTTTAGCCAAGGTTATACCGCCGTTGTGGGTGATGTGTTTTTGCTATGCTCTGATGGCTTAACCAATGCCGTTAGCGAGGGCGAGATAGAGGCTATTTTAAATGAAACATCAACCAGCCAGCAAAAGGCTGTAACGTTGGTAAATGTAGCCAATACCAATGGCGGGCCCGATAATATTACTGTGCAAATTGTAAGCATTGTGTCTTCGCCTAAAGTTGTAGACCAAACTGTTGCAACACCGGCCCCGGTTATCGAAAAAAAGAAAACCAACCCCGATTTAAAAAAGACTAACCCCATACAAGAACCCGTAAAGCGCGAGGCAACTGAAAAGAAGGCTCACGATACGGCACATATAACAGGCTTTAAATCATTTATAAAAAATAAAAACGTACAGTTTTGGGGCTCGGCCATATTGTTTTTTATTGTGATGGGCAGCTTTGCCCTGCAACTGGCCGACATTGATTTTAGCGACTATAATGGCGAGGAAATGAACACCCCTGTAGCTGTTAAGCCTGATACAACTAAGAAAGATACCGTTAAAACCCCGGCTGCACAAGCGCCTGCCGCTGCGCCCGCAGTTGCAGCCCCAGCAGTGGCAAGCAACGGTAACGATACAACCATAGCCTACAAAGTACAAAAAGGCGAAACCCTAACCGGCATTGCTGAGCGTTTTAATCAAAGCAAAGCTACCTTGCAAACCGCCAACGCCCTAAGCGGCGAAACGGTACAGGAAGGCAAAGCGTTGAAGATAAAAATCAAGGGCATGTACAAAGTAAAATCGGGCGATACGTTGTATAAAATAGCCAAAGAAAACGGTAGCACCCAAGCCGCTATTTTAAAAGCCAACCCCGTGCTTAAAAAGGCTGAAGATATTAAGGTAGACCAGAAGTTGTATATTCCGTTGTAAAAACTCCCTCCCCGCTTCGCGGTACTCCCTCAAAGAGGGAGATTTGTCCCCCTCCTGAGGGGGTGTCACGGAGTGACGGGGGAGTTACTTCACCCACTCAAACGCGCTATTCTTAATGCGCTTTGTAAGCATGTAAAACGTAAAGGTTAAGCCCGGCCAAACGGTTGTGTTGCGACCGTTTTTAGCAATGTACCAGCTTTTGCATCCTGTCGCCCAAACGGTGCCTTTTATACGCTCTTGTATACGGTCGTTATAGGCTTTTTGCACCTCGGGTTTTACATCAATAAATTTGGCTTTTTTGCTGCGTAATTTCTTAATCGCATCCAGTACAAAATTTACCTGCGCTTCAATAATTATTATCATCGAATTATGGCCTAAACCAGTGTTAGGCCCAATGATAAAAAAGAAGTTAGGAAAGCCTGTAACCGCAGCGCCATAATACGCTTCCGGCCCATCCTTCCATTCTGCTGAAAGTTGCTTGCCGTTCCGGCCTTGAACTTCAAAGCCTGCGGGGTAATCTGCCGCTTGGAATCCCGTTGCAAATACTATCCCGTCTGCCTCTACTTTTTGCCCTGTTTTGGTGATAATTGTATTGCCTTCAATACGGTCAATGCCATCGGTAACTACATCCACATTTTTACGGTTAAGCGCCGGGTAATATTCGTTGCTGGGTGTCATGCGTTTGCAGCCTGCGGTATAATCAGGCTTTAGCTTTTCGCGCAGCACAGGGTCTTTAATGTATTTGGCGCGGTAGCCCGTAAGCAGGTTTTGCAGTTTTTTATTTAAACGGGGCGATGTGAAAATTAATGCGCCCACCAATTCATTCACCCAATAAATACGCCAGCGTAGCAAGCGTTGCGCAAAGGGCAGTGTGCGGAAGAGTTTCTTTTCCCAATCCTTCATTGGCCTGTCGGGCTTGGGCAATACCCATGGTGCCGAGCGTTGAAAAATAGTTAGTTGTTCTACCTCTTTTGCAATAGCCGGAACTACCTGCACGGCACTTGCACCCGTGCCTACAACGGCGACTTTCTTCCCTATATAATCAAAACTATGGTCCCATTCCGATGAGTGAAATGCTTTGCCCGTAAAGGTTTCTATGCCATTTATTGCCGGTATTTGCGGGCGGTTAAGTGGGCCTAATGCGTTAATTACAATATTGGCAGTAAAGGTACGTCCATCGCGAATTTGTAGCGTCCACAAGCCTGTGGCTTCATCAAACACGCTGCCTATCACCTCGCTGTTAAAGCGGATGTATTCCCTAAGGCCGTATTTGGTTACGCAATGGTCGTTGTAGTCATAAATCTCCTTTTGAGCCGAGAACATCCGGCTCCAGTTGGGGTTTGGCTCGTATGAAAAGGAGTAGAGGTGCGACGATATATCACACGCCGCGCCGGGGTAAGTATTGTCGCGCCAGGTACCGCCAATATGGCTACTGCGTTCCAGTACAATAAAATCGGTAATGCCTTTTTGCTTAAGCTTTATAGCCATGCCAATACCGGCAAAGCCTGTGCCTATAATTACTATGTGTGAATTATTTTTCGCCATTGAATTTTATATATTGTAGGCCTTGTTCTTTTATATCGGTAGTGCTGCTATAGCTTATAAATTCAGAGTCCTGCCTCCAATATAAAATGCCGTTACTAATATTAAATGAAAAAAATTGTTTTGCATATCCCAGCAATTCAATTGCAATACTGTTTTCATCAATATACACCGATAGCCCAAGGACTGCGCGGCTTGGCTTTTTAGTGTCCT
>JANOCJ010000188.1:0-1758 GCA_031412115.1 Flavobacteriales bacterium | reverse complement strand
GCTGTAGCCAAAGTTGCTAACTGTTTGATCTATAATATCTATCTGGCCAAAATTGCTGTTTTGCGGCACCGCGCTAAACTGGTAATTGGTGGGCGTTCCGGTGTTTTTAAAGAAGTTTAGGTTGCCATTCTTCTCGCCTACCAAAAGGTCTAGCAGGTTGTCATTATCAATATCATACAACTGTGGGGCCGAATAAGCGCCAACATCAAACCCTGTAAAAGCGTTTGGAACCGGCGAAAATACACAGGTATCAGTAGTAGAGGCTATGTTTTTATACAACCATAAATTGCCTGTACGGTCGCCTGATATTAGGTCCTTTTTGCCATCGCCATCCACATCGCCAAAAGTAGGCGCCATGTAGTAAATATTTTGGGCTGAAAGGCCGCACCAGTCGCGGGTTAGCAGCGTAAATATAGGGCGTGTTGGGGTGCCGGTATTTTTAAATAACGCCAAGCCGCCTTTGTATGATGCACCGCTTTGAAAGTAGCCGTAATTACCCACTATTAAATCCATCAAACCATCGTTGTTGTAGTCAAACAGGGTGGGTATGGCATATTCGCCAACATCAATCATATCGCCTTGCAAAAAGTCTTTTCGTATAAAATTAAAGGTATGGTTGGTGCCATTTCCGTTGTTTTGGTAAAACGCTATACCCTTAAAGTTTTCGCCATTTAGCGAGGCATTGGAGGCCGAAAGCATGTCGGGTTTTCCATCATTATCTACATCAATTATAAAAGCCCCTGGAAAAAGTTCAATATCAACCGACGTGTTATAGGACGGAAAATTGAGGTCAATGCTGCTCATATCAGCCAGTTGCGCTGTGCCACCGTTGGTAAGAAAAGCCAAGTTGGTGTATGATATATCGCCCAAAAACAAGTCTTTATCGCCATCACTATCAATATCAAATGTACACTCGGTAGAGCCTTGGTGGCGTAGCTGCTCGTCTGGGCCGTCTTCCGCGTGCATGTAGGGCAATTGCAAATCGCTACCTGTAGGAAAATCAACACGTGTAGTATCGCAGCTATCGTGCAAGGCTACGTTGTTGTTATTGGCGTTCTCCCTAAACTTGCCCCAGTTATCAGACCGTAGCTTGAATTTACTAAGGCTATCGGGCACGCCATATAGCTCCATCGACTGGTTTTGGTGGTATTCCATACAAGCGCCTAACAGGCTGAATGTTACAATGTCCATATCGCCATCGCCGTCAATATCGTCAATAGCGGGTAAGTCTGCAGGGCTAACAAAAAGGCCCAACGTGCTGGTGGTGTATTGCGAACTAATGGTGGCTTTGGCAAGGGTAAAACTAATCCCATCGGCTATTGTAGATGTGTTGCGGTATACGGTAATGCCGCCGCTGGTGCTGGTAAAAATATCTTTTTTACCGTCGCCATCATAATCGCGAAGCAGTACCCAGTTTTCCATTACCGGAAAGCGGTAAATATAGCCCGGGGCGTAGGTGTAATTTAGTTGGCCGGGGCTGCCGTTATTGATAAAAGCGCTAATACGCTTGCCCGAGCGGTCAAACATAAACAAGTCGTTTTTACCGTCGAGGTTAAGGTCAATTTCAGAAAACTGAACAAAATTAGCCCCTCCGGCCCATGGGTATAGCTGTTGGTAGTTGTTAGCAAGGATTACCGGTGTAGTATCGTTTTTTAAAAAAACGTATTGTGCAAATGCTTTAATTGAACATACTAAGCAAAAAAAAGCTATTATAAAGACTTTAAAATACATACAGGGCTGTTTTTTACAAATATATTA
>JANOCJ010000187.1:0-10574 GCA_031412115.1 Flavobacteriales bacterium | reverse complement strand
GGCCTGCCATTTATAAAAGTAAATGGGCAGCCATTGTTTTTAGCCAATATTTTAGAGCGTAAGTTTATTTTATTTGGGGTAGTATTTTGGCCGCAAGATTTTTTCATCTTCATGCTGGGCATGCTTACCTTTATCCTTTTTATAGTTCTTTTTACAGTAATATTTGGACGCGTCTTTTGCGGTTGGGCCTGCCCACAGACGGTATTTCTTGAAATGGTGTTTAGAAAGATAGAGTATCTTATAGAAGGTGACTCAGCCGCTCAGCGCGCCCTTAACAAAGCCCCTTGGACAGCACAAAAAGTACGTAAGCGTGTGCTTAAGCACGTAGCATTTTTTGCGCTCTCCTTTATTATTGCCACTACGTTTTTATCCTACATTATTGGGGTTGATGAAGTGTATGCCATAGCTATTGACCTTGGTGCACACATTGGTGGTTTTATCGGATTGATAATTTTTACCTTTGTTTTTTACGGCGTATTCTCCTGGTTTCGCGAGCAGGTATGCCTTATTGTTTGCCCCTACGGCCGCTTACAAGGTGTTTTGCTTGATAAAAAAAGCGTGGTTGTTGCTTACGATTATAAACGCGGAGAACCCCGAGAACACTATCATAAAAAAGAAGAGCGCAAAGGGGGCGATTGTATTGACTGTGGCCTTTGTGTGCGGGTATGCCCTACGGGTATTGATATTCGCCATGGTACACAGTTGGAATGTGTAAACTGCACCGCTTGTATTGATGCTTGCGATAGTATTATGGAGAGCATTGATAAGCCTAAAAAACTCATCCGCTACGATTCGGAAGACGGCATAGCCACCGGCGAAAAATTGCGCTTTACCCCACGTATGCGCGCATATACTACCGTGCTTACTTTACTGGTGGGCGTGTTGGTGTTTTTATTGGCCACGCGAGACGATGTGCAGGCAAGCGTTTTACGCACCCCGGGCATGCTCTATCAAGAGGAGGCCGACAGTGTACATATAAGCAACATTTACAACCTTAAACTAATTAATAAAACCCATAACGATTTGCCCGTTGAATTGCGCATTGAAGATATGCCCGGCAGCGAAATTGGAATAGTAGGAAAAGGTAATTTAATAGTCCCTAAAGAGGGGGCGTTAGAGCGTGTCTTTTTTGTACACCTACCTAAAACTATGCTTACCGAACGAAAAACAAAACTCAAAATAGGGTTGTATAGCAAGGGCAAAAAAATTGAAACTATTAAAACAAGCTTTTTAGGCCCATTTATTAAAAATAAAAAATAACTGCTATGATACTAAAACTGAAATGGAACTGGGGAAGCTATATTGTAGTAGCCTATACCATATTTATCATTTTGATAATGAGTGCCGTTATTACAGCCCTTAACCAAAAGGTAGACTTGGTAACCGAAGATTACTATGCGCAGGAAATTAACTACCAAGCCAAGTACGACAAAATGGAAAATGCCGGTACGCTAAAAGAGCCTATAACGGCTACCCAGCAAGGCGGCAATGTGGTAATTACGTTTCCTAAGGAGGTAAAAGCCCCTTACAGCGGCAAGGTATTGTTTTATCGCCCTTCCAACTCTGCCGACGATGTTACTGTGGCTGTTAACACCAACGCCGACGGGCAGATGATAGTACCCATTGGTATTCTTAAAAAAGGTAATTACAGCGTTTTAATCGACTGGGTAGGCGGTTCAACCAAATACTTTAATAAGCTCATTATATTCATCCGGTAATGGAACTTGTTGCCGCTTTTACCATTGGCCTTTTGGGCAGCCTGCACTGCGTTGGCATGTGCGGCCCCATTGCGCTGGCTTTGCCCGTAGCAGGGCAGGGTAGTGGGGGGCGGTTTTTAGCAGCGGTATTGTACAATATTGGCAGGGCAACAACGTATGCCCTGTTAGGCGTTTTGTTCGGTAGCCTTGGGCAAGCCCTTTGGCTGGCCGGTTTGCAACAGGCGCTGTCTATCTCCTTCGGCGTATTTATATTGTTGATAGTTTTGGTGCCGTTAATAGCCTCGCGGTTTTTTACCCCGCCTGCCTTTTACCGCAAAGCCGTAAACAAGCTGCAAAGCACTATGGCCGGGCAGTTAAAAAAACACGGCGTAGCATCGTTATTTGGTATTGGCTTGCTAAATGGCTTATTGCCCTGCGGCTTTGTATACATAGGGTTGGCGGGAGCTACAGCAACCGGCCATTGGTATACCGGCGCTGCCTATATGGCCCTGTTTGGCTTAGGCACATTGCCTTTAATGACCTTACTAATAATGGTGAAAAACCAAATAAGCCTAACCCTGCGCCGCAACCTTACCAAAGCCTTGCCTTATGCCATGGCTGTAATTGGCGCGCTGTTTATACTACGCGGCATGGGCTTAGGCATACCGTACCTTAGCCCCAAAGCAAAACCCGTAGCAGCTAAAACGGTTGTAGGTTCTGAAAAAGATCAACACGGCACTATTGAGTGCCATTAAAAGCACTTTCCCTATCTTAGCCCTTTAACCAAGCGCTTTTATTTTGTTTATCATACTTCCGGCGGCCTATGCGGCCATAGGTTTATTGCTAATTGGCAAGCTCCGCTTTTTTGAGGCGCCGGGGCTTAGCCGCCGCTTTTTCCAGCTTGTTTTTTTGTTGAAGATTTTGGCCGGAACTGCCCTTGTTGCTATTTACACCTACTATTATAAAGACCGCACCACGGCAGATGTTTTTAAGTATTTTGATGATGGGCGTGTGATGTTCAACGCTATAAAACACAGCCCCGGCGATTACTTTCAAATGCTGTTTGGCATTAATAACGATACCCCACACTTTGCGCAGTACTATAACGAGATGAATAACTGGTACCGCGTGTACGAGAGCAACCTCTATAACGACAGCCATACCATTATCCGCTTTAATGCCTTGGTAATGCTGTTTTCCGCCGGGTATATTGGGGTGCATACGGTTGTAATGTGCTTCCTATCGTTACTAGGGTTAACAGCTTTATACAAAACATTTACCCCTGCCTTTGCTAATAGGGAAGCACTGCTTGCAGTGGCCGTTTTTTTTATACCATCGGTGCTGTTTTGGGGCTCGGGTGTGTTAAAGGAAGGCTTGCTGTTCTTTGCTATTGGCATGGCCTGCTACAATGTAAACCTATTGTTAAGTGGCCAAAGGCAATGGTTTAGGTGGATTGTTTTTTTCGGGGCCTTGGCACTTATGTTCTTCTGCAAAATGTATGTGCTTATAGCCCTGCTGCCCGGCATTATGGCGCATACATGGGTTAAGCTTACCTCTGCCAAATACCCCTACCTAAAATATTTTACGGTAATAGCAGTATGCACTGTAGCGGCGGTAAACATAAAAGTGGTGTTGCCTAAAGACGATTTTTTAGAAACACTATCTGAAAAGCAGCGAGATTTTATGGGCCTTGCCCAATCTATGAATTCGGGTAGCATCATCCATATAAATAAGCTGGAGCCTACTTTTAAAAGCTTTGTGCTAAACACCCCCGAGGCTTTTTTTAACACACTGTGCCGCCCTTTTATATGGGAAGTCAAATCGGCCTTTGAGTGGATGGCAGCAATAGAAAACCTATTCATTATAGCCCTTATAATTTTGGCCTTGTTTAAAATAGATATTCAAAAACTAACAGACAGTTGGGTGCCTTTTTGCCTAACGTTTGTACTGGTGCTATTTGTACTAAGCGGCATTGCTACGCCTGTTGTAGGCGCTTTGGTTCGTTACAAAACTCCCGCATTGCCATTTTTGGTAATAATGCTGTTGCTGGTTTCTAAAATAAAAATGCCTGCTATTATCAGCAGGCATCTCAATTAGTTTTCCTCCCTCCCCCTCGTAAACTCGGGTACTCCCTCAATGAGGGAGATATTTTTACCCCCTCTCCTTCGGAGAGGGGGCTAGGGGGTGAGGCTATTATAGTTTATATCGTAGTTGTACCGTAAAATTCCTTGGTGCTTCCATTACGCCGGGGCGGGTTGCATACAAGTGGTTGGTTAAGTTTTTGCTTATAAAAGATACTTTCAGTTTGTTGCTTACCTCATAAGCAAAGCGCAAGTCCATCACCCAGTCGCCATTGCGGTGTTGGCGTTGGTAGGTATCAAAATCGTAGTTAAAAAAGGTAGCCACAAGGTCAAACACCACTGGTATTTTTTCAGCAAAGCTTGCATAATATAAGGTATAGCCCAGCGAGAATTTTTTGTAGTTAAATTCAATATCGCCCCTAACTAAATGGCGCGTACGAAACTGCAATAAGTTGGCATAAGCATAGGCTTTGTCGGCCCTTTTTACCGAGTAGGCAAACATATCTTTTACATAGTTGCCAACATCTTTAACGCTAGATAGTGAATCTAAATCGCCGGGAAAAGTGTAGGTATAACCACCCATAGTGCGGATGTTAACCGGGCCAATTTTGCCCTCGCCAAGCAGGGTAAATTCCCAACCGGCAATACGCGCGCCTGCTACGTTAAAGGGTTTAAGGCCAAAGCTTGACGTATCTTGCCCCTGTACACCTTTGTATTGGTAAATACCAAAGCGGTATTCAACAAATTTGTAATACTCTTGCCAAAATACCGAAGCATCAAACAAGGCTTTAAACTGGCCTATACGGAAGCCTTGTTTAACACCAATTTCAGCGCTCCAGCCTTTTTCTACATCTAGGCCTTGGTTAGGTATAATTTTTAATATAGAGAATGAAGCATCAACAAAACGTTCGCCAACACTTGGCATGCGATACGATTGGCCGTAGGATGCACGTAGGAAAGTAGCTTTGCCTATCTGCCAGTTTAACCCCGACCTAAACACCGGAATACCCCATTGCACAACCGTATCAACAGCATTAATTTCGTAACGCACCCCGGCCGTAAACGTAACTTTTTTCTTTAAAAAATATTCGGCTTGGGCATATACCGCGCCCGAGTAGGTAAGGCGTGTGCCTTTGTACAAATTACTTTTTGAAAAGCCAAAATTTAATGGCACACCAGCCGTAAGTATAGCTTTGTCTTTAAATCGTTTTTGGTATTGATAATCGCCTGTTAAGGAGTTTGCATTCGCATCCGGGTCGTCACTATTGCCCCAGCGGTACACATTTAAAAACCGGGTACGTAAAATGTGTTTAGAACCACGCTCGTTGGTATAGGTAATGTGCGGGTCAATAGCGGTTTGCATATAGCGGTTGTCGCTCCAGTCGCTGGCAACATAGGCATTAGTATCAAGGTCTTTTGAAAGAAAGAAAAAGCTGTTGTTTTCCCTCTGCCAGTTAAAGTCAAGCCCGTATTGCAGGCCATTAATTTTTTTGCTTGTTACTTGGGTTTTGGCATCTAAGCGGCCACGTATAGCTCCACCTTGGTCAAGGTAGCTGTTTGATATAAAAAAGTTTCCGCCGGTAACAAAATCAACAATGCCAAATTTTTGCTTGTGGCTATAGCTAAAGCCTGAGTTGCTTGGCTGGGTGCCACTGGGCCACCAGCGCTGGTATTTTAATTTAGGGCTTTGAAAAAATGTAGAAAAGGCTGTAAAATCAGTCTCGGGGTCGGCCTTGGGCCATGCAGTACGTACGTTTACCACCCCGTTTAGGGCCGATGAGCCATATACTACCGATGAACTTCCTTTAATAACCTCTACCTGCTCGGCATTCTCCAGCGGGGCAAAGCTCCATTGGTTCATGCCTAAGTCGGCGCTGGCAATACTCAGGTTATCAACCATAACCGCCGTGCGCGAACCTACCCCGTAAGAGTATGAGCTACCGCCACGTATGCTTATTTGCCCGTCCTGTATTTGCACGCCCGATACGCGGTTTACGGCATCGGCAAGGTCGGTACTGTTGGTGTTTTTTAATTGTTCTTTGCCCAATACCTCTACCGATACGTTTTCTTTGGTAAGGTCTTTTTCATATTGGCTTGATGAAATTACTACAATGCCCAGCATTTGCTGTGCCCCGGCCATTTTTATGTTCAGGGTAATAATGTCTTTTCCCTTTATGTTTACTTTTTTCTCAACCGGTTCGTAGCCCAAAAAGGTAAAGCGTATGGTATGCTCGCCTGTTCGTAGCACCACTTTATAGTCGCCCTCAAGGCCGGTAACACTGGTGTTAACCCCATCTACCTGAACCACAACCCCCGATAGCTTTTCTTTAGTGCCGCCATCGGT
The DNA here is from genome assembly GCA_031412115.1 of Flavobacteriales bacterium. Taxonomy (GTDB): domain Bacteria; phylum Bacteroidota; class Bacteroidia; order CAMBQF01; family CAMBQF01; genus CAMBQF01. The sequence goes on along the minus strand of JANOCJ010000187.1, from coordinate 4,452 downwards.
TACATAGCCCGATACGGTGGCCGTTTGTGCTGATACAATACATGAAATAAATATAGAGAGCGCAGTTAAGTATTTGTATACCATTGTTAAATTATAGATTAGATACGATTGGACTAAGATACTAAGTTGATTTTAATATACTGTTAAATTTATTACTGTTTTTCCCTCATCCGTCCCAACAAGTTGGTAACCCTTTGCGGGGGGGGGAAGGTGTTAGGAGATGAGGGCTTTTACTTCTGTTTAAAAATCATCTTGCCTAAAAACTTGGCAAAACTCATCCACAGTGTGGGCCTTTTGCGTTTAAACCAACGGTTTAGCTTTTTATTATAGTGCGGCACTTTGTGTTTTACAATAGCCGGTTGCTTAGATGAATGCACCACTTTAAATGAGGCTAATGTTACGCTATCCTCATCAACCACACTTAGCTGCACATATTCATCCTTCACCACCTCAATTTTTCCAAATTGGTTTTTAAAATTTTTGTTGCCGCCCAGACCGCCGCCACCTTGGTTCCAGGCAAATTTATCGTAGCGGGGGTAGCCCATTAGCTTGCCCAGCTTATTCATATAATAAGCAAGGTGGGTACCTGCTACTGCAAGACCGCTGGCGTTCAGTTCGGGTAGGCCGCCGTTGGTGCCATCGTCCATTACGTTGTGGTGGGTATCGCCGCTTACCACTATTACATCCTTTATATTATTGGCGGTAATAAAGTCCAACAACTCTTTTGACTGATACGGAAAGCCCGCCCAATAGCTAGAGAATGAGGTAACCAACTTAAAGCCGGTACCTTTTTCGCCCGCACCGCCGGCTAATATATCTTGCGATTTGATACCCAAGTCTATTAAGTGCCTAAGGTTTTGGTTAAAGGGCAACCCCATCACCAAAAACTTCCAGTCGGCAGTTGAGTTTTTAAGCTTTTGCTTTAGCCACTCCATTTGCTCCACACTTATAATATGTATGTTGCTGTCGGGGGCAAAGCTCCAGCGGTTGGCCAGGCTATCGTATTTAAGGTTAAGGCCATTACAGTCGCCGCTAAAGCGGGTATCTAAAAATATAAATTCAATATTACCCATTACAAACGAGTGGTAAAACCCGTCGCTGCTATCCTGCAACTCATAGCCCGGAAAATACTCTACATAGCCGCGCATGCAGTTGCTGCGCATAATGTCGGGAAAGCTATCCATACGCAGCTTGTTTACCAGCACTTCTTTTTTGCCGCGTTTTTCAAATGCATAGCCCACGCCGGTAATGCCCATTACGCGGGCTGCGCCCCATGCATCATCATCATCGGGTGTGTAGGCAATGGGTACATTCCACAGCATTTCGCGCATGCGGTTTTCTTGGTAGCGGCGGCGGAAGGATTCTTGCACTGCCGTGTATTTAACCGGATAATCGTCGCCCATTTGGTAGCTTGGGTAAGTAAAATCGCCACTATGCAAAAGCATTCGCGGCTTTAATGATGCCATCACATCAAAGGTTTTCATGTTCACCGATTCTTGACACGAACCTGTTACAAAAAGAAAATCGCCCTTCTCTCCCGGTTTTGGAAAGGTTTGGAACGAGCCGTGGATGCTATCAATAATCAGCGGGGCGTTTTCTTCGCGATTGTTGCTCGAATCGTCAATAACAATTAATCGCGCTTGCGGAAATAAAAATTTTATAGAATATAGCGTGTTGCTTTTTAAGCCCGTCAGGTTTAGTATAGCCGAATTATCGAGCGCAGCGGTAGTAGCTACATCATAGTATTGGTATGGTTGGCCGGCGCAGTAGTATTCCATTGTAAACTCCATAGGTACTTTGGTGCGCACATACACCCGCGCGCTGCTATCGGTAACGGCACCCACCACGGGGCCGTGCGTTACAAACTGCGCCTGTGCTAAAAGGGGAAATAGGATTAAGCAATAGTTAAATACTATTTTTAGATGATATATCTTGCTGGCAGATAATGATATTTGCATAGCACCAAAAGTATTAATCTAAACCATACCTCGTTATTATGAAAAAATTAATTCTGCCTTTGGTCTATTTTGCGAAGTTTTAAAATAAACTAAACTATCAAGGCTAAAAAGTATTGCAACTTGTATACGTTTATTATTTGTTTACACAGCACCTTACAATGAGAATGGTGCATTAAAAGTAAAAAGCAGAGGCTTATTGTTTAATTATTTTTGAGCTTACTATACCTTTGTGTGTTTGCAGCACTACATAATACATTCCGGGCAATAAACAACTACCGTCAATAGTATAATTATATGTACCTTTTATTCTATTGCCATTATCAATAACATTAATTAACTGACCTAGATTATTGTATAAAGAAGCCTTAATTAAAGTGTTTTCTTTAAGTTCAAAAGATATATTTAGCTGGCCTGAAAATGGGTTTGGGAAAATAGTTTTTTTTATATTGACAGCAGCCTCGGTGTTGCCTAAAGTTAAATAGCCTAATAGTTCAATATAACCGCCCAATGTTTGTGCGTCTAAATATTTGCCATTTATAGCTGCCTGGTTAATATGCCTACCTATCAAATTATAAATTTGGTTTTTTGTTGTGGCTGTCAATAAATTACTGTCTAACTTATATGCTGCAATTAACCAGTCAAAACCTGTTGCAGCCCCACAATTGTTGGTGTAGTTTATCAAATTTTGAGTAGCCCTTACTGCCATTGTATCTAAGTTAGTTTTGTAAGGGTTAGTAAATGGGATTAAATTTATTGTAGGTACAATATTGCAAATAATAATATTATGGTAGCGAGAATTGGCATTGTGCCCATCAGCCCAACGGCCATTTGAAATTTGCCCCGGGTACACGCCATAACGTAAATTGAGTATAGCGCGGTTTAAATAAGCGGTATCGTTATTTAATTGATACCCCCTTGTTAACCCCAACGATGCAAATGTATTATAGTTATAATTGGTATTTATTTTTAAGGGTAATAAGTAGTTTGCAATAGCCAACGCTATGTTTTTATATTGAATATTGCCTGTGTATTCATAGGCCTCATAATAAGCATTGCCTATTACCCCTGCATCAAATTTAAATTCGCCACTATTGTTGTCGTCAATTATCCAGCCATTAACTAAAACTAATGAACTGTCGGGGCCTAGTGAGTTTAAATAATTTTGAATTATGGGCGAAAATACAGGGTCGCCATAAGGCCTCAAATCCGGAAAAGGAAATGCCCCGCTGGGTAATTGCATTGTGGCTAAACTGTCTAATGCCCGGGTAGCCCAATATTGGTAAAGGGCTTTTCTATTAAGGTCAGTTTCTTTATCGGCTATTTTTAAAAGCCCAACGGCAATCTCTGCTGAAGACCTTAATGCAATAGAATGCGGCTGGTAAGTTGGCGGGGCCATCCCTAGGGCAACTTTCCATAAGTCAACATACACCATACTATCTGACGCTACAAGCTGCCTTGAAAGTAAAATTGCGTCATTTAAACTTAACCAAGTATTTGTATTTACTAAATTATAATACGTTTCAGCAGCGTCGGGCTTTCCGGCTTCGGTAGCTAAAACCGTTTTTATTAGCGTGTTCAAACTGTCTATGGCAAAAAAATCTTCTTGAGCCAGTGCATTTTCAAGCTGAGATGAATATAGGCTAAGTTGAATTTGTTGGTTAGATGATAATGATTGCACAGCCCCACAGGGTTGGGCATAGCTATAACTGGCCGAAAATAAAAAAACAATAAATAATAACGAATTAATAATGTGTTTCATATTTATATGACATCGTAAAAGTATAAAAGATTAAGCAATAGTTAAATACTGTTTTAAGATGATATATCTTGCTGAAAGATAATGATATTTGCTGAGTGCCCAAAGTATTAATCTAAATCATATCTCGTTACTATGAAAAAATTATTTCTGTCTTTAATTATTGCAATCACTCTTTCTCTTCCTGTTTCTCTTTCTGCGCAAGCGCAGCAGCCCACAAAACCTAAGTATGTATTATTAATAGGGGTTGATGGTATGGGCGGCTATGCTTTTCCAAATGCCAACACGCCCAACATAACCCAGCTAACAAAAGAAGGCAGCTATACCTTTACCGCCCGCTGTGTAAAGCCCAGCGCCAGTAGCCAAAACTGGGCCAGCATGATTATGGGCGCGCCACCAAAGGATACTAATATTCCTAAGAACGGTTTTGATATGAATAAGGCCACCGGCGAAGCCTATTGCGGTCGCCCTGCCGGTAGGTTGTTCCCATCTATCTACACTATAGCGCGAGAGCAAAGGCCCGGTATGAACATTACCGTTTTGCACCATTGGGACGAATATGCCCGTTTGGTAGAAGACCGCGATCTAACACTGCGTATGCACACCCGTACCGAAGATAGCACCGCCATAGCAGCCGTTAACGTTATTAATGCCGGCATGCCCGATTTACTGTTTTTGCACTTTGACAATGTTGACCATGCAGGTCATACCCTAGGCCATAAAACACCCGGCTATTAT
>JANOCJ010000186.1:0-21140 GCA_031412115.1 Flavobacteriales bacterium | reverse complement strand
AGGCCGGCCAGTTTGCTTGCAATTTTCTCCCAAACTTTTTTGGGGTACAAATTGAGGCACTGCTCAAACCCACGATTTATGACAAAACTATCCTGCTCCGATTGGGGCAGTTGCTTTTTCAATGCAGAAGGCAGCATTATGCGGCTTTTTGCATCAATACGGATATCATATTCTCCTAGAAGCGTTGTCATTCAATGGTTGTGCGAATGTAAAATAAAAAATCCCACTTTTTGACACTTTACGACACTTTTGTTGAAAAGTTTCAAAAACTTGTGCTAAAGTATCAATTTTTTCAATAGTTGTAGCGGTGGGAGGAAATTAACATTCGGGTTTAGTTATGAATTATGAGTTATGAATGATGAGGGGTGAGCAAATATCCCTCCTTGAGAGGGGGCGTACCGAGGCTTAGGGCGCAGCGATGGCGCGGTGTGTAAGAGTGAAAGCGGTGTGTTTTTTCAAGCTCTCCCTTTTAAAGGGAGTACCCGATCCGCCAAAGGCGGATCAGGGGAGGGATTATTTTATGGATTCAAAATCCCCAAAAAGCCAAAAAATGCAAAATGGGGGAGAAAAGTGGGAGGGTTTTTTCTCCCCTCCTAATGTAGGAGGGGTGGCACGAAGTGCCGGGGTGGTATATAAATAACCAGCCCAACCAAATGGGAATATGTTTTAAAGATTATCTATATTTGGGCTACTAAATAAAAAACAGCGTACTTGAATACAATGAAGACTGCAATAATTATTTTCCTCAGCTTAATATCACTGAATCTCTTCGGACAGCTAAACCTAACAGAAAAAGGCATTAGAGACATGCATAATAGCCAAGATATAAAGGTTGACTATGATGCAAAAGGTAACAGATTTCTAAAATTTGACGATGGAAATGCTGTTTGGTTGTTTTATTTTTATGGTTCTGATTATTGTATGTCCTATGCAGTAATGCCACTAAATTTAGATGCTCAAGATTGGTTTATGAAAACTTTAAATGATAATTATGTTAAAGTTGAAGGGACTAATAGGTGGACTAAAAAGGCTGTATTAAATGGAACTTCAGGTACTGTTAGAGCTTCTTTTGAAACGGATGATAGTACTTATTTTCTATTTATTTGGTATCCTGAATTAAAATAAATCAAATAATCAATGCATGCTTAATACAATGGAAAACAAGCATATTAATGGATTTATATCTGCGTTATTTGATGTTGATAAGATACTTTTATCTTTTATAGATAAAAATTCAGAAAATTTGGCACGAGAGTTATTGAGAGATGAAGACTGTAGTATTCAAATAAATACAATAAATAGTATTTACAATAACTTTTATATACTCGCTAATGGCGTTAATTTGGTTTTTGAGGCAGATAATGAATTATTATTGGATATAAAGAACTTTATGCAAAAATTAAAGGACAGTTCTGGTTTTAAGCCGGTTACTATTTATACACAAATATATACTGACCCTTTAAGAATTAGTAAATCTGCAAATAATTCTATTGGGCTTTGTGTGTCTGGCAAAGTTATAGACGAGAAACAATAGCAATAAAGAGAATTTCATTCGCTATTACTAGACTTAATAGTGCCTCAGGTAGACAGATAAAAACACCCTTTTCAAAACCTTGTTAGTATTTAGCGGTTATATACCCACTTGCCTTATATAGGTATATGATTATCTTAGCGCAGATTTTTAGGTATGGACTATCAGATTAAAGACGAAGGGGAATTTAAATACATCGAAAGCGGTGAGGGGGAAGTGATGATTATTCTTCACGGCCTGTTTGGCGCACTTAGCAATTTTAAAGATGTGTTTGACGCATTTGGGGGCCGCTACAAGGTGGTTATCCCCATGATGCCTATTTACGACCTGCCCGTTAGAGAAACCGACGTTAAAAACCTGGCAGAGTTTATTCATCGCTTTGCAGCCTATAAGGGTTTTACCAAATTTAGCCTGTTGGGCAATTCACTTGGCGGCCATGTGGCTTTGGTATATACTGTTGCCCACCCCGAACAGGTTGATAAATTGATTTTGACCGGCAGCAGTGGCTTGTACGAAAATGCCATGGGCGGCAGCTTTCCCCGCAGGGAAGACCGCAACTATATGAAAGAAAAAGTGGCCGTTACTTTTTACGATCCTGCCATGGCTACCGACGAGTTGGTAGACGAGGTATTTGAAATTGTAAACGACCGCGAGCGCCTGCTGCGCATATTGGCTTTGGCTAAATCTGCCATACGCCACAATATGGCCGAGGAAATACACAACATAAAAGTACCTACCTGCTTAATTTGGGGCAAGAATGATAATATTACCCCACCCGAAGTAGCAGAGGAGTTTCATAAGCTGATTGAAAACTCAGACTTATTTTGGATAGACGAATGCGGCCATGCCCCTATGATGGAAAGGCCCGTTGAGTTTAACAGCATCTTAAACGCCTGGCTGGCCCGGGTAAGTGTCAACTAATTTTTTAGGGGGATAAAGTGGGAGAGAATGGTAGCCCTCGTCAGTTTGTGGTAAAAAGTGTCGAAGAGTTGCAATCTCCGGCAATAAACATTGCCCATTTGGCTACCCATTACCCTGTTGTTGCTTTTAATGGCCCTATGGGTGCAGGCAAAACTACATTGATAAAACAGGTGTGCAGCTTTTTGCAGGTAACCGATAGTGTTAGCAGCCCCACCTATTCGTTAGTAAACGAATACAATACCGCAGGCGGAAAACCTGTTTACCACTTTGACTTTTACCGCATAAACGATTTGGAAGAGGCTGTTGACATGGGCGCGCTGGAGTATTTTGACAGTGGAAATGTATGTTTAATAGAATGGCCCGAAAAAGTGGAAACACTATTGCCCACGCAAATTTTATTAGTTAATATTGAGATAGTAGAAACCGGACGCATTATTACTTTAATACCACCAACCAATGAAAACGAATAAACCGGGCTTACCGGGTTTTTCAGAATTAGGCCGCTTGTTGCCGCAGGAAGAAATGTTGGAAGTTGCCGTTAACCGCAGCAACCTGCAAATAGGCATACCCAGAGAAACTACCTTTCAGGAAAGCCGTGTGGCGCTGGTGCCCGAGGCGGTAAGTTTGTTGGTAAGCAATGGCCATAATGTGGTGGTAGAAACTAACGCAGGTAAAGCCGCCAACTACGACGACCGCCTGTATAGCGAAGCCGGTGCGCAAATTGCCTACGACACCAAATCGGTTTTTCAATCGCATATAGTATTAAAAATTGCCCCACCGTCGTTAGATGAGATTGAGATGATGGGCAAAAAACAAAAGCTGTTCTCTGCCCTGCAAATGACGGTGCAACCCGAAAACTACATTGCCAAGTTGATGGCGAATAAGGTAACTGCCGAATCATTCGATTTTATAAAAGATAAAGCAGGCATTTTTCCCGTAGTACGCTCTATGAGCGAAATTGCAGGTAACATGTCTATGTTAGTTGGGGCCGAATATTTAAGCGGATTTAACAGTGGCGGACGTGCCGCTATGCTGGGCGGCATATCGGGTGTTCCTCCTACCGAGGTTGTTATTATTGGCGCCGGTACGGTTGGCGAATATGCAGCACGTGCGGCTATTGGTTTGGGTGCGTCGGTTAAGGTGTTTGACAACTCATTATACCGCTTGCGCCGTTTGCAGAATGATTTGGGTACGCGCATTTATACTTCTATTATTCAGCCTACAGTATTGGCTAAGGCACTTAAAGAGGCCGACCTTGCCATTGGTGCTATACGTGCTAAAGAAGGCCGCACGCCTTGCGTGGTAACGGAAGAGATGGTTGAGCAAATGAAACAAGGCGCTGTAATTGTTGACGTAAGTATTGACCAAGGCGGTTGCTTTGAAACATCGCGCGTAACTAACCATACCACCCCAACATTTAAAAAGCATGGGGTAATACATTATTGTGTGCCTAATATCGCCTCGCGCGTGTCGTATACGGCATCGTATGCGTTGAGTAATATATTTGCTCCTATATTGATGAAGATAGGCGAAAGCGGTGGCATAGAACGCTTTTTAAAGCGCGACGCAGGCGTTCGTAATGGTGTATATATATACAATGGCACGCTTACCAATAAATTTATTGGCGATAGCCTTAACCTTCCTTATAAAGATTTGGATTTGCTGATGGCAGCTTTTTAGTTCTCAGTTGCCAGTTTCCGGTAGAAAGGGAGTATAAAGCTCTCCCTATAAAGGGAGTACCTTTTTGCAAAGCAAAAAGGGGAGGGATTGTCTTACAGAAAAAAAGCCCCGTTGTTTTTACATCAGGGCTTTTCAATTATATACAGTAATAGTATTAGTTGCTGCTTACGCCGTTTAAATATTCGTGTTTTAGGCTTTTGGCTTTTTCTACTGTAAAGGGTTTTGATATAAATTGTTTTACTTCATCGTAGCTATCGGCTTTTTGTTTGTCCGATGGGTCGACAGTAGAGGAAAGAATAACTATCGGAATTTCCTTAGCATTAACCAGTTTTTTGTATTCATTTAAAAAGTCCCACCCGTTCATTATGGGCATATTAATATCAAGCAAGATTAGGTCGGGCAAATCGCCGCTATGTTCTTTCAAAAATTCAATTCCGGCTTTACCGGTTTCAGCTACGCTGTATTTAAAATTTGGCATTACCGATTTAAAGGCGTGTTGCACCAAGTATACAAGAATATGGTCGTCGTCTATAATTAATACATGTTTCATAGCTGATAGAACTAAACAGGTTAGTTAGTTTTGTTTTAAGTAAACATCAAAACGTGTCCCTTTGTTTACTTCGCTTTCAATCTCAATTTTTCCGCCTAGTGCACGCACTTGCGAGTTTACAATAAACAAGCCCATGCCTTTACCATCAGTACTGCTATGAAAGCGTTGGTAAAGGCCAAAAATACGGTCGCCATAGCGTTCCATATCTATACCCAGCCCATTGTCGGCAAAGCCTAAAATAACGTAGCCGGGCTCGTTACGGGTGGTTATATTTATGGTAAGAGGCCGCTCGGGGTGGCGGTATTTAATGGCATTGGTAAATAGGTTTAGCATTATACTTTCTAAATAAACCTTGTTGTAGCTTATCGTTTTGGCGGTTTTAAAATCGATTTTTATTAGAGCATCAGCATCGCTAATAAGGTTTTGTATGCTATTGGTTACGTTGGTATAAACCTCTTCAATATTTACCGTTTCGCGCGATATGTTTACATTTTTTTGAATGGTAATAATATCAGTCAAATCCTGCAAAGTTTGGTCAAGCTGTGCGGTTGATGTTTCAAATTTATCAATAATACCACGGTTATATTCCGTATTCAAATCATCTTTTTCCAAAATACGTAATAGGGCTACCAGGTTGGCCAACGGTGCGCGTAGGTTGTGCGATGCTATAAACGAAAACTGTTGCAGGTCTTTGTTTTTAGCTGTAAGTTCGGCAGTAAGTGCTTTTTGTTTTTCTTCGCTGCCTTTGCGTGCGCTAATATCGCGCTGAATAGATATCCAGTGGGTGTACCAACCGGTTTCATCTGCCAGCGGAAAGATGGAAAAATTGACCCAGAAAGGCTCTCCGCTTTTTTTGTAATTAATAATCTCAACCTCTACCGGTTCCCAATGGGTAAGCGCATAATGCACTTTGTCCAACTCGTTGCGTTGGGTTTCTTCGCCCTGCAATAAATGCGGTGTTTTGCCCAATACTTCAGCGGGCAAATAGCCGGTCATTTTAGTAAATGCATTGTTTACATATACAATTTCAGGACCGCCAAGTTCTTTAATATAAGGCTCTGCTTTGGTAATAAGTACAGCATCGCCGGCATGGGTAATAACCGATTCTAACAGGCGGCGGTGCGCATCGTCCAGCTTGCGTTGGGTAATGTTTTGCGATACTACCAGTATCTTTTCAATGCTCTCATTTTCTTCTATTACCGGCACCGCCGATACGATATAATCAAACCCGCCAAACGATACATCAAACAACACATTTTCGGCGTTAAATGCTTTTTGCAACTCTTCGTCTACGCGGTGTTTTTCTTCCATGCCGCTAACCATGTCTGAGTAACTGCGGCCAATATATTCCTCGGGGCGTGCGCCCAGTTTTTTTAGCTCTTTACCATCAACGTATAAAAAATGTAGGTTTTTATCTAAAAAAGCTACTGTGCCGTTAGGAAAATTTTGTGCCATAGAGCGGTACATCTTTTCGCTCTGTTTCAGCTTCTCTCGCGCATGGTACCGCTCAGTAACATCGTGCGCAGCTACCAGGCGGGCTATTTTACCGTTTATCTCAATGCTGTGTATAATTACCTCGTCCCAAATGGTCGACCCATCGCGGCAAATATGTTGCCACTCGCCAATGTTGCCAATGGTAAGGCTTTTGTTTTGTATGCTAGGGTTAACCAGCCGCCGCTGCCACTCTTCGTCGCTAATAAGGTCTTGTATAGACATGGCCAAAAACTCTTCGCGCAGGTAGCCATACTTTTGTATAGCAGCCTCATTTACCATTAATATTTGGTATGTTTTTGGGTCGAATGACCACATCGGTATCGGGTTGTGCTCAAACAACAGTTTGTATTGCGCCTCCGATTTTTTTATTTTTTCTAAATTCTTTTTCCGTTCAAAGGCATATTTAATGGCACGTTCCAGCACGCGCTCATCTATCTGCCCTTTTAAAATATAATCTTGCGCGCCCATTTTTACGGTGTTTACCGCTACTTCAGAGTCTAACAAGCCCGATAAAACTATAATGGGGATATTGTTGGCCTCGGCATTCATAGCAATAAAGGTTTCTATGCCACTGCTGTCGGGCAACGAAAGGTCTAACAGGATTAAGGAGATGTTAGGGTCTTTACGAACAACACCAATGGCAGAGCCAAGGTTATCGGCATGCTTTATATTTATAGCAATGCCCGATAGGGCCAGCAGCTCGCGTATCAGCACAAAATCGCCAATGTTATCTTCTACTATTAGTATATTTATTGCTTCTTCGGCCATAGTAGTTACGATACCTGTTGGGTAGGTAATTTTACAATTGATACCCAAAAATTTTCAATTTTTTGCACTACTTCAATAAACGCAGTAAAATGCACCGGCTTAGTAATAAAGCAATTTGCATGCAGGTTATACGAGTCCGTTATATCATCGTACGAACTGGATGAGGTAAGCATTATAACGGGTATTTTTTTTATTTTATCGTTGGTTTTAATAAATTCTAAAACGCCTTTTCCATCAACTTTAGGCAGGTTTATATCAAGCAATACCAAGTCAGGAAAATCTTCGGGCGTATCCATTGTAGCGGTAAAGTATTTTATGGCCTGTGCGCCGTCGCGCAAAACGGTAAGCGAATTTTTTATTTTGCCCTCCGTTAGCGCTTCTTTAATCAGTACAATATCGCCTTCGTTATCTTCAACCAGCATTATTTTTACTTCTTCAAATAATGGTATATTTATGTTCATAGCATTAGTTTTTTTGGAATGGTGAAATAAAATGTGCTACCTGCCCCCGGGGTTGATTTTACCCATATTTTACCCCCGTGGCGGTCTACAATTTTTTTGCATACGGCAAGGCCAATACCGGTGCCGGTGTATTCATCTTTATTGTGCAGCCGCTGAAAAATAACAAATATTTTTTCGAAGTAAACCTCTTCTATGCCAATGCCATTGTCAGCAACTGTAAACTGCCAGTGGCTGCCCTCATCGGTTACGTTAATGTTTATTTGCAATAGATTATTGCTGCGGTATTTTATGGCATTGCTAATAAGGTTTTGAAATAACTGGCTAAGCTGCGATTTTACACCCGTTACCGTTGGTAACGATGCAACAGTTAAATTGGCATTTAGTTCACTCAGTTGGCTTTGAAACAAATCGCTAACCTGTGCTATAGACTGGTTTAAATCCACTTTAACAAAGTGGTCTTTGTTAGTGCCCACGCGCGAGTATTGCAATAGGTCGAGTATGAGTTGGTTCATACGCTCTGCACCATCTACAGCGTAATAAATATATTGCTGGGCAATAGGGTCAAGCTCATCGTTATACTTGCGTTTTAGCAATTGCATAAAGCTTGACACCATGCGCAAAGGTTCTTGCAAATCGTGGCTGGCAACGTAGGCAAAACGTTCCAATTCGGCATTTGAAGCGGCCAGTTCCTTAGCACGGTTTGTCAAAACATCATTTAACAAACGCAGCTCGGCTTCGTGCTTTTTACGTTCGCTTATATCCCTAAGGTATACGCTAAGCCCGCCGCCATTTGTGGGGTATACAGATGTGTCTAGCCAGCGGCTGGTGCTTTCGCCAAACCCTTCAATGCGTTGGGGTTCGCCGGTTTCTATTACTTGTCTAAAGGCTTGTGTAAAAACACTTTTTTCATTTTGTAGCGATGGAAAACAATCGCGTATATCCATTCCCATTACCTCCTCGCGTTTTTTGCCAATAAATATTTCGGCGGCACGGTTCCAGTATTTTACTTTCCAATCTTTATCCAACACATAAAACGAGTCGGAAATACTATCTAAAATGGTTGAAATACTCTCTACATTTTCTTTTAATGCATCAATGCCCGATTTGCTTTCTGTAACATCTCGCAACGATATAACAATGGCATTTATCTCTTCTACATCCAACATGTTTATTGATGTAGCTTCTACCCATATATAATGCCCGCTTTTATGTCGCATTCTATACACCAGTGGTGCTGATGGGCCGGGGTTGGCAAAATTATTTATTGTTGCCTGCCTTATCATTTCCGCATCATCGGGGTGCGTTAGTGTAAAACTTTCACCGGCTAGCAACTCATTAACGGTGTAGCCTAAAATGCGTGTTATATTTTCACTAACGTAAGTAACCGTACTGTTTTTATCAATCTGCACAATTACTTCATTACTGTTATTTATCAATGTGCGTAGGCGCAGTTCGCTTTGTTTTAGTTCCGCTTCGCGACGCTTTTGCTCACTTACATCTTTAAAGTATATGGTTAGCCCGTCGTCTGTTGGGTATAATGATATGTCAAGCCATGCATTTATTCTTTCGCCTTTGCTAATTATCCGCTCGGGCTTACCGGTTTCCATTGCGCGGGTAAAGGCGTCAAAATACATAGTACCGGGCTTAAGGGTATCAAAAATTTCTCTCAAATCTTTACCTATAACATCCTCGCGTTTTACTCCGGCCAGTTTTTCTACAGTAGTGTTCCAGTATTTTACTACCCAATTTTTATCTATTACATAAAAAGCATCGGTAATACTGTTTAAAACAGTGGCAATAGTTTCAGCATTTTGTTTAATAATATCAAGGCCTGTTTTACTTTCAGTAACATCGTGCAGGCTAAGTATTATAGCGCCTATACCCTCAACATTCAACATATTTACGGCAGTACATTCAAACCATACATAGTGCCCGTTTTTATGCTGCACCCTAAATAGGATTACAAAAGGTTTTTCGGGGTTGGCAATAACATCGGCTGCTAATTTTTGTGTAGCACCAATGTCATCACTATGCAGCAGGGTAAATGTTTTGTGGGCAAGGTACTCCTCCAGCGTATAGCCTAATATGCGGTTTACGTTGTTGCTTACATAAAATGTTTGCAGGTTTTGGTCAAGCTGCACAACCATTTCATCGCTAATGTTTATTAGCGTGCGTAGGCGCAGTTCGCTTTGCTTTAGCTCCATCTCGGCCAGGTGCTGGCTGGTAACATCTTTTACCAATACCAATACCCCTTCAGTATCATTAAACTGCACTATGCGCGAGTTTATATCTACATAAATTTCGCTGCCGTCTTTTTTTGTATGCTTCCAAACACCCGCTACCCTAAAGGTGTTTCGCTCGGTTTGCTTGGCTATATAATCGGTAAATTTTACGTTTTCATCAGGCGTGCGCAGGTCACGTACTGTCATTGATAAAAATTCCTCGCGGCTATAGCCGTAGTGTATAATAGCCGCCTCGTTTACCTCTAAAAATTTAAACGTGCCTACTTCAAAAATCCACATGGGCAAGGGGTTGCGCAAAAATAGCGCCTTATACTGCTCATCGGGTTGGGCTATAAGCCCTATATCTTGCTGGGGTACTAAAAACAGCACAAATTTTCCACTATCTTTCAGGTAGTGTAGCTCATCAAGTGATAGCGGCACGGTTTGCGAATCGGCTACTAAAAAAGTAAATTTTTTGTCGGGGTCAAGTTTGCCTTTGTGCTTACATTCTTCTAGCAATGCTTCAAATAGGCTGTGTTCCCCGGGCACAATAATCTCTGCGTAATTTTTGCCCCTGTGGTGTTCAGTCAGATTAAATTCGGGAAGAAAACGGCCTTGGTTAATATAGTGCACAATGCCCTTATCGTTAATTACGGACAGAATCCTATTCCCACCCCCAATTACGACCTCCAACAAGCTAATGTCAACCTCGCTACTTACGCTATTTTCAAGTAGGTTTTTCATGTAGGTACCTATGATTATTACAAACTTAGTTTTTGTAACGTACAAATGCAAGGGAATGTAAGGGTACATACATTGTTTTTATTACACCTTGGGCCTAACATGTTATAATTCTATTACTTAATAATGCTGTAAATACTAATAATTGTTGCCCTAAACATTAAACCCCGATATTTGCTCTATAAACAAAGCAACCCATTGGATATTCTCCCCCTACATACATGGCTTAATACCGACAATAAGCCGGTAGTTATTGCAGGGCCTTGCAGCGCCGAAAGCGAAACCCAAATGCTAGAGGTAGCGCAAGGCATTGCCCAAATACCGCAGGTAAAAATACTACGTGCCGGCATTTGGAAACCCCGTACACGCCCAGGTAGCTTTGAGGGTATGGGCAGTATTGCCCTACCTTGGTTAGTAAATGCGGCTAAAGAAACTAACCTGTTATCGGCATGCGAGGTTGCCACAGCCAAGCATGTTGAAGAAGCCCTTAAAGCCGGTGTTGATGTATTGTGGATAGGTGCCCGTACTACGGTAAACCCATTTTCGGTACAGGAAATTGCCGATGTTTTAAAGGGGGTAGATGTGCCGGTAATGATTAAAAACCCCGTAGCACCCGACTTGCAATTGTGGATTGGTGCTATTGAGCGCGTTGCCGCTGCCGGTATAAACCGTATGATTGCCATACACCGAGGCTTTCAAACCATTGCTAAAACCAAGCACCGCAACAACCCTTTATGGGAAATTGCTATTGAACTGAGGGCCGAAATGCCGGGCCTGCCCATATTTACCGACCCCAGCCATATTGCCGGAAAAAGTGAGTTAGTTGCCGGTATAGCCCAAAAGGCCATTGATATTGATACCGATGGGTTGATGATTGAAACGCACCCCACGCCTGCCAATGCCCTTAGCGATGCCCGCCAGCAAATTACCCCTGCCGAGCTTAGCACATTACTACGCAAGTTGGAGCTTAGGAATACCAATAGCAGTAATGAGGATTTTCAAAACCGCCTGGAGGAACTGCGCAGCATAATGGATGGTATTGACGAAGAGATACTGAAAGTAGTAGCCCGCCGCATGGCCATTGCCGAAAAAATTGGCGAATATAAGCGCGATAATAACGTTACCATTTTGCAGATAAAACGCTGGCGCAACATTGTAGAAACCCGCACCGCCAAAGGCAATGCATTAGGGCTTAACGAAGAGTTTGTAAAGGCGCTTATGCAACTCATCCATAAAGAGTCTATCCACGTACAAACGGAGGTGTCGAAGAGGGTAGAGGAGGGGAAGTAGTTATTACTTGCCTATTTCTATGCGGCGCATCTTTTCCTGAAAACCACCCATTCCGGCACGTACATAAATAACATTGCCATCCATTACGTATTGGGTGCCGTTTTCATAGGCTTCTTTGGTTTCATCTCCGGCTGTTACTTCGCCTTTGGCATCAATAGTAACTACGTAAATTTTGCCTTTCGGCATGTCTATATTTTCAATTTCAGTATTCCCTTCCTGCGATTCAAATTTATGCCCTGCACTACATTCGTAAACAATAACAAGGTTTCCGCTTTTTTCATCATAATACACAGGGAAATTAGGCCTGTTAATAGTATAAGCCGGTATGCGCACATCCCATTCTAAATTGCCTTTAGCGTCAAATTTAGTTACATACAAATCCATACAATGGCCATAAGAGTATGCCATGCCCGAGCCTACAACCTGACCTGCTGCTAAACTTTTCTTTTGGAAGAAAAATACGGTGCCGCCATCATTGGTTGAGATGGGTGGTAAGCTACGGTACTCAAGTGGCACATCAGTACGCATTAATTCTACCTTCGATTTTGAGAAGATGTTGTATTTGTCAATACTATGCAATGCAGTGCCGGCCTCAACCGAGCCGTTAATATCTGTAGTAAAAGTAGCCGATCCATCAATCTGCCCTTTTTTAGCTTTTGCATCTTTGTAAATGCCAAATATGCGGTATTCGTTATCGCCTATAGCAATAATATCTAATGCTTGGTACCAATGGTTGCCGGGCAGTTCAGCCAGTTTAATTTCGTTCTCGTTTTTAAGTAATGTAAAAGTGTAGGCATCAGGGCTAAATTTGCCTCCTATAGTAGACCGTTCATTTAATACCCCAATTAAATTTCCTTCGTTATCCAATAGCGCATTCCAAACAGTTGTTCGTGCAGCATAACCCGTTAATGTAACTTGGGCCGACGATACCTTTTCTAACGCTTTGTTAAACACAACAACGCTTAATATGCGCTCATTTTTTAAACCGGTGTAAACGTAATATACCGCACCAAATTCGCCGTTGTCCGATTTGGCAAAGCCACTGGTTAAAAACTCGCTTACCATACCAAGCTGCACTTTGTATTCGCCTTTCAGCGCAATCATTTTTGATTTGTCAATGCTGCCATCCTGCGCTATAGCATATACCTGGTACTTCCACTCCTTAGCAGCATTTTTATCTAAGCCCCAACAAACTATATTGCCATTAAACTCAGCAATGCCGCCGTTTTTTAACTTTTGGCCTATCAGTTTATCTACTTGCACCTCTTTGGTAGTAGTAGGCTTTAAATTATCGTCATACGATATAATAGTTACTTTTTCCAATTCAGAATAACCGCTGCTAAAAGCGGTATGCACCTCATCTTTCGAGTCGATGTAAAGAATTACAGCACTTGGATTATCGCTAGGTTTGCAAGTTTTGTACTGTGGGCCCGCTTTAATGGTTAAATCTTGGGCAAATGCAAATATACACATAGCTGTGCAAGCCAGTGTGAAAATGGTTTTTAGTTTCATAGGTTTTGTAAATAAAGGATAGGTTAAATAAGATAGCTTACAACTTCTTCCACTCAGCGCCAATAACAAACTCGTTAGCGCCAATGCTGCGGGGGGTAATGGTTACAATGTTTTGGGTAAATTTAACCTCGCCGGTTTTGCTATCTAAGGTAGAAATGCTAAGTGGAATAGCAGTATAGCTTTTATCGGTAAAGGCTTTCATAACACCGCCTACGCGCAACATCATTGGGAAGTCGATAGGCCTTAAGTTAGGCACATCAGCCGCTTTGCAAATGGTTGTACTACCCGGCGATTCGATAACATACTGTGTGGTTTTAAAGCCCGCAATATTATCGGTTTGGTCGGTTTGTACAATTTTATAATACATAGCCAAAGCAGGGTTAGCAACAGCACTTAAAGGTATGCTGTATTGCGCTTTTTGTCCTTTTACCTCGCTTAGCATAACGGCATTAATATCGTTAGTATTAAAGATAAGCGTATAGGTATACTGTTCGCCTTTGGTAACGGTGTTAAACACCATTTTATGCTGGTTGCCTTTTATCAGCCAGCTAATTTGGGCGGTTTCGTTAAGGTCTTTGTTGCTTGTGGTTAAAATAATTTCACCCTCAAACATGCTTTGCGCAAAGCCACTCATACCAATTAAAACCGCTATAAGTGTTGCTATATATTTTACTGTTTTCATTTTTCTAAGCTAAATTTTACTGTTCACTGTTACCTATTCTCTGTTCACTCTCTAGTTGCCCACAGGCCCTTTTAAGAACGATGTGTTGTAGTTATTGTCGGGTATGTTGCAGTTGTTGCCATTGCGGCGTACAGCGTAACCCGCTGCACCACCGTTAGGAATAGGCACCGGAATAGGAATGTTTACGTTGTTTACAATAGGTACAGTAACCGGCCCAATAAACGGAATATTGATAACAATAGATGCCGAAAGTGTTACAGCAAAAGTACCTTGCCCACCGGGAAAGCCGTAGTCGCCACCGTCGCCACCCAATACGTATGGGTTTATGCTAATGCTAACAGGGCCTAGAGAGAATGGTATAGGGAAGTTTAAAATACCCCCAATACCCGGTACGCCAAACTGGCCGCTAGTACCGTTGGTGCCGGGAGAGTAAAATGATAAACCAATAATGTTTTGGGTGTCGCCACCAATGCCGCCACCTGCACCGCCGCCGCCGCCGCCGCCAATGAGCGCGCCTAAAAATACAGGCCCTAACTGTATGCCTACGCGGAATGCCATTGCATTGCCGCCGCCGCCGCCGCCCCAAATATTAAAGTTATTTACAATGGTAGCGCCTACGTTAAGCGATATGGCATCGCCACCCGGAAAACCATCGCCATTAGTAGGTGGGTTAGCAGTAGGGTCGGTAGCTACGCCGCCATCGCCGCCGTGGCCCAAAATATTGCCGTTGTTAATAATGGCTACTAATGAACCTGCGGGAATATTGCCTGTAGTAAATGAGGGTACGTTTACCGTACTGCTTTGTATGGTTACCCCCGGCGCTATAATAGCTGTAACGCACACCGGTATATTGGGTGGAATACTGTATGTGTTATACAAATCGGCACCCATGTTGTAAAACTGCGACGAGTTGGTTACGTTTAATATATAGCAAGGCTCTATGTAAAGCGAGAATATGTTGTTTACCAAATTAGGCCCGCATAACGACTGTATGATGATAGGGTAAGTGCCCGACACTGCAAATGGGTCGGCATGAAAGGTAATAGTAACGTTGCCGCTGCTAAGCTGTGGGTTGGGGTTTATGGTATAAGTAACACCTGCCGGCAGTTGGTTTACAATGTTTATGGCTATACTTTGTGGGCTGCCCGTAGTTTGGTTTATGGTAAGGGTAACTTGGGTAGAGTCGTTTTGCACGCGGTCAATAGTATCGCCGGGGGCACTAAGGCTCGTGTTAATAAAACAATCATCGCAATTTACCTGGTATACATTTAGCCAGCATACCCCGTTCCAGTATTGTATAGTACTATCTACAATGTTGTAAATAATAAGCCCATCGGCCGGGTTGGCAATAGCATCACGGTCGGTGGTGGTCATGCGGGGGGCTAAAAAGCCCATTTTGGTCGATACAAGGTCTAAAATAGCTGAGCTGTCGGGCGTAAGGGTGCCAATGCCCACGTTGCCGGGGTTTTGTGCATTGCCTTTAACAGCCGCCAATAGAAGAAGCGTAACAACTACGTTTTTAAGCAGGGTAAATGTGTTTTTCATGCTAAGATTGGTAAACTAAGCAAACCTAACAAAAAAAACTGAGTTGTCAGTTGCCGGTTGCCAGTTCCCAGTTAAAATTTAGCAAAAAAATAAATTTAAGAGATTAGTTGCTGGCAACCGGGAACTGCGGACTGTCAACTATTAACTACGAACTGAAGATAAAAACTCATCCGTAGCCTCATCCAGCATATCATACACATGCTGAAACTGCATAGGCCCGCCGTAGTAAGGGTCAGGTACTGATACATTTTCGTCGCTACCCAAAAGGTGCATTATCATCCGCACTTTGCTTCGTTCTTCGTCATCGCGTGCTACCGATAGGATATCCTCGTAGTTCGATTTGTCCATGGCAAAAATGTAATCAAACTCCTGAAAATCGGTATGATGGAAGGGCCTTGCCCTAAGGTCAGATATGTCAATGCCTAACTCACGCATGTGTTGCACCGCGCGTCGGTCGGGTGCTTCGCCCTCATGCCATTGCGATGTGCCGGCAGAGTCGGTTTCAATACTCAATCCCTGCTCGCGCACCTTGTGCCTTAAAATACCCTCCGCCATTGGCGACCGGCAAATGTTGCCCAAGCAAACCATCAATACACGTATTTTCTTTTCAGCCATTTTCAAATGTAGTTGATAGTTGGCAGTTCACGGTTCTCAGTTAAAAAAAACATCATCCGGATTAAAAAAAACTGCCAACTGCCAACCGCGAACTGTTAACTAATCACGGATAAACCTAAAGGCCGATTTCCAGTCGTTATGCAAAAAGCCCGGTATGCACCAAAGGGTGCACAAAGGTTCCAACGCCCTTGCCGATTCTACCTTGCCCATATCCTGCACATCAAAACCAAATTTGCCTAGTATTTCGGCAACGTCAATTTTGGCTTCGGCACTGTTGCCACAAATAAACATGGTAGGTTGCTCGGTAAACACCGGGTTTACCATTAAATGCGCACCAATGCTGTTAAAGGCTTTTACCAGATGCGCCTCGGGGGCAGCAGCTTGCAAGCGTTCCATTAGCGACTCGTTAGGGCCGGTAAAAAAGCTTAATACCCCGTTTTGCGGCGGTATATTATCGTCAATAGGGTTGTTGGTGTCTATTACAATTTTGCCTTTCAGGTTATCAATACCGCCAGCCTTTAGTACATCAACAGCTGCGTGACCCTTAACGGCAATAACTACTATTCGGCCAAATTTAGCAGCCTCTTCAAAAGTGCCTATTTGCACACCTTCGTTTTGTGTTTTCCATTCAGCTAGTTTGTCAACATTGGTGGTGCCCAACATTACTTCGTAACCGTGTTTTATAAAGCCTGCGCCCAAAGCCTTGGCTACCGAGCCCGAGCCTAATATTCCTACTGTAGTGTTCATATTAAGTGTATTGTTAGATTTTTTTTGGTTGATAAAAGTAGCAAAATCAACAAGCATTTCACATTAAGGTTTTGTGAAAACACTGGGTATTCTGAATATGTTTGTAACAGATAATAAGATATGAAAAGAATAACGGTTTTTTGCGGTGCAAACTATGGTGCAAAAAGTGAATACGCGCAAGCGGCAGAGCAACTGGCAAAGCTAATGGTTGATGCTAATATTGGCTTGGTATATGGTGGTGGCAATATTGGCCTTATGGGCCATATAGCCGATGAGGTCCTGCGTTTGGGTGGCGAAGTGATAGGTGTTATTCCGCGTAAATTACAAGAGCGAGAGGTAGCGCATATTAATTTAACCCAACTGCATGTTGTAGAAACTATGCACGAGCGCAAAGCCCTGATGGCTAACCTATGCAACGGCTTTATTGCCATGCCGGGCGGTATTGGTACCTTGGAGGAAATTGTAGAGGTGTTTACCTGGCTGCAGCTGGAATATCACCACAAACCTTGCGCATTGCTAAATGTGGCGGGCTATTATGATAAGCTGGACGATTTTTTGCAGCACATGGTAAGCAATACTTTTTTAAGCGAAGACACTCGCAAAAAGCTTATCATTGAAGAGAATCCGGAGAAGTTATTGGAGTTGATGAATATCTAAACCGCCGCGATTGTTCCCTCTCTCCCCGGAGAGGGGTGAGGCTAATGTTTTAAACCTTATTGGCACCGTATTTGTCCAACTTGGCAATTGGCCAAGGCTTTTAACTGATGAAGAAACTCCTTTTACTCCCTATATTTTTATTTACACTAGTCTTGCAGGCGCAAAACCTGATTATAAGCGGGCAATTGACTGACGATCAAAACCAGCCATTGATAGGAGGCGCATCGGTTTTATTAAATCCGGCCGACTCATCAATGATAAAGGGCAGCGCCGCTGATATTGATGGTAATTTTATCATTTCGGGCTTAAGTGCAGGCAGGCATTTGCTAAAGCTTTCGTACTTAGGGTATACAACGCTAATTATAGAGCAGCAACTTTCTACCCCTATAAACCTAGGCCGCATTGTATTACAAACTACCGCCCGCAATTTGGGTGCGGTTGATGTGGTAGGAAAAATTCCACCGGTACAGATAAAAGGAGATACTACACAATACAACGCCGCAGCCTACAAAACCAACCCCGATGCCAATGCCGAAGATTTAGTTACCAAAATGCCCGGCGTAACAGTGGTTGATGGTAAAGTGCAAGCCCAAGGCGAGGAGGTAAAATCGGTTTTGGTAGATGGAAAGCAATTTTTTGGCGATGATGCCAGCGCGGTGTTAAAGAACCTTCCGGCCGAGGTGATTGATAATATACAGGTGTTTGATAAGAAAAGCGACCAAAGCCAGTTTACCGGCTTTGACGATGGAAACACCACCAAAACCATAAACATTGTTACCAAGCCCGAAATGCGTAACGGCATATTTGGCAGGATGTATGGCGGCTACGGGTATGAAGATAAATGGCGCGGCGGCGTTGCCCTTAATTTTTTTAAAGACAAGCGGCGCATAACATTGTTAGCCAATAGCAACAACATCAACGAGCAAAATTTTTCTGCCGACGATTTGGCAGGTGTAATGAGCAGTGGTGGGCAAGGCGGCGGCGGGCGTGGCGCAGGCGGCAGTGGTGGCAGGCCCGGTGGCGGTATGGGCGGCCCTGGTGGTGGTGGCGGCGGTGCCGATAATTTTTTGGTAAACCCCAGCGGCGGTATCACCCAAACCAATGCCTTTGGCATCAATTACTCCAATACCTGGGGCAAGGTTGAATTAACAGGCAGCTACTTTTTTAACAGGGCCGAAAATAATGCTACCGGCAGTTTATACCGCACCTATATTAGTCCGCAAAATGATGGGTTGACCTATAGCCAAAGTGCGGTTAATAGCAGTATCAATACCAACCACAGGGCTAATTTCAGGATTGAGTGGAAGGTCGATTCATTGAATTCGTTTCTCTTTCAGCCTAAGTTTTCTTACCAAAAAAATGAGGGTACCAGCACCTTAACCGGCCGCAATATGTTGTTTACCGATTCTATCAGCAACACCATAAATAGCTATGCATCTAACTTATGGGCGGTAAATTTTTCAACGCCTATTTTGTACCGCCATGCGTTTGGTAAACGGGGCCGTACTATATCCATCAACGCATCGCCGGGCTATAACCAAACCAAGGCTAACAGCAACTTACTTTCGTACACCGGCTATTATTCCGACACACTTACTACCGATACACTTAACCAACTTTCAAACCTGAATAAGCAGGGCTACGTGCTTACAAGCACCGTTACTTATACCGAACCGTTGAGCAAAACCAGCCAGTTGATGTTTAACTACTCAAACAACTTTAATAAGAGCAATTCTGATAAACAGACTTTTGGTTTTGAAGAGGGAACCAATGTTTACTCTCGCTTTGATACTACGCTCTCTAACACCTTTAACAGCTTCTATCATAGCGAGTCGGGCGGGGTAACATACCGCATGCAAAAGGAGAAATGGAATTTGATGGCGGGTGTATCGTACCAATGGGCGCAGTTGCAAAACGAGCGTATTTTCCCCTTTCAATACAACCTTACAAAAACCTTTAACAGCGTATTGCCAAGTGCTATGTTTCAGTACAAATTTACCCCCAAGAAAACCCTGCGCATAATATATCGCAGCAACAACAATGCACCGTCGGTAGACCAGTTGCAGGATGTAATAAACAACAGCAACGCCTTGCAATTAACAACAGGTAATGCCAATCTTACCCAAGATTTTCAGAATACGTTAAACCTACGCTACTCGGTAGTAAATGCGGCTAAAAACACTTCGTTTTTTGCATTGCTGGGCGGCACATATACCAACAACTACATTGGCAAAAGCACTTACATTGCTCCTAACGATACTGTGTTGAATGGTGATATTTTACTAGCTCGCGGGTCGCAACTTACTATGCCCGTAAACCTTAACGGATATTACAATGCGCGTGCATTTGTAAACTACAGTTTCCCTATATCAAAAATAAAAACCAATATGAGTTTTAACTTGGGAGGCAATTACTCGCATACCCCCGGTTTGATAAACGGCGCTGCCAACTTTGCCAATAATACCAGTGCATCGGTAGGTATTGTGTTTAGTAGCAATATCAGCACCAAGTTCGATTTTACTTTGTCGTCAAACAGCAGTTATAATAATATTGCCAATACGTTGCAAACCAATTCGAACAGTACCTTTTATAACCAAAACAGCCGCTTTAAAATACAAGCTCAACCATGGAAAGGCTTAGTAATACAAACTGATATTAACCATCAGTTTTACTCGGGTTTATCATCATCGCTTACCCAAAATTACCTGTTGTGGAATGCTGCTATCGGCTACAAATTTCTTAAAAACCAAGCTGCTGAAATTCGCTTAACTGTGTTTGATATATTGAAACAGAACAACAGCGTAAGTCGTAACACTACCGAGACTTATTACGAAGACACGCAAACCAATGTATTGCAGCGCTACTTTATGCTTACTTTTACTTACAACCTAAAAGTGTTTAAAGGCAAAGGGCAGGGTAAGCCGTAAATCCTTTTCCCACAATTAATCCCGATGCTTCGGGACATATGCTGTGTTGCTAGCAGCCCCGTAAACACCACAAAACCCGCTGCTAACTATTTTTTACGTATCTTTACCATAGTTTTTTGTTTACAAGGAAAAAAAAGGAAATTCAAATAGTTAGCAACACGCTTTTTCCATTCCGTTTTTGTGTTGCATTCCTGGGCAGCATATATTAATATTTCTAAAATTTTATAATGTTATTTGAAGATTTAAATTTAATTGAGCCTATTCTGCAGGCCTTAAAGACAGAAGGTTACATCAAACCTACGCCTATTCAGCAACAGTCAATTCCTATTGTTTTACAAAAGAAAGATTTGTTGGGTTGCGCCCAAACAGGCACCGGCAAAACAGCCGCGTTTGCTATTCCTATTTTGCAATTGTTGAGCGAAAATAAAGCAGTACATAAAGGCGCCCGCCCTATTAAAGCATTAATACTTACCCCAACCCGCGAGTTGGCTATACAAATAGACGAAAGCTTTGCCGCTTATGGCCGCCATGTAGGCTTACGCCATACCGTTATTTTTGGTGGTGTATCGCAAGTGCCACAGGTTAGCGAGTTGCGCCGCGGTATTGATATTTTAACCGCTACCCCGGGCCGTTTGTTAGACTTAATCAACCAAGGATTTGTCCGGTTGAATGAGTTGGAGATTTTTGTGTTGGATGAGGCCGACCGTATGTTGGATATGGGCTTTATACACGATGTAAAACGCATCATTACCCGTATTCCCGAGCGTCGCCAAACATTGTTCTTTTCGGCTACTATG
>JANOCJ010000185.1:0-5096 GCA_031412115.1 Flavobacteriales bacterium | reverse complement strand
CAAACGCCCGCCGTATTGGGCAGGAGCATTCCCTTTAATTAACGATACATCTTTTATAGCATCGCTATTAAATGTGCTAAAAAAGCCCAGTAAGTGCGATGCGTTGTATACCGGTGCCTCGTCCAACAAAATAAGATTTTGGTCGCTAGCGCCGCCACGCACAAAAAAGCCGCTGTTGCCCTCGCCGGCCGATTTTACGCCCGGTAGCAATTGAATGGTTTTAAGCACATCTTTCTCGCCAAACAAAACGGGTATTTTAGCTATTTCCTGTATGTCAAGCTTAATGGTGCCCATGCTGGTTTTGCTTAGGTTTTCATCGGCTTGGGTTTCGGTAATTACTACCTCTTTTATGGTGTTGTTATTTTCCAATGCCCAGTTAATGGGTTGATTTTTATCAAGCACAACGGTTTGTGTTATTGCTTTGTAACCCAAATACGAGCAAGTAAGTGTATAGGTGCCCTGCGGCAGCGATAGCGAGTAAAAGCCATACTCATTAGCTGCTACGCCCGTTGCCGGAAGCTCTTTTACAACTATTATAGCACCAAACAATTCCTCGCCGCTGCCTTTATCTTGCACTTTGCCGCTTACGGTAAATTTTTGTTGAGAATAAGCCGATGCTGAAACTACCAGCAGTAGTAATAACATTAGTAGTTTTAAATACCTCATTATTAGAATAAATCACGGGATTATAATGGGTAAACGATTGAGACTAATAAATATTATATATCGGCTAAAAGCCTATTAATAATAACTGAGGGTTTTAGACAGTGTAAAAAGTATTAACTACGCAGGTAATCCCGTATCGGCTCCCAGTAAAAATCGGGCCAGCCTTTAGCAATGGCAGTTAGTTGGTTGTCGGGTACGCCGGTTTGGGTAAAGTGGATGATGGCATTATCGCCATCTTGCTCAAATTGATAGGTTATGGTGCTTTCAACACCTTCGGGCCAGTCAGACGCCCGCCAACTTTGCACTATTTTACGGCCGGGTATCAGTTCTAAATTACGTCCGGTGGCATAATCATCGTAGGTAGTAAATGTACCGCCTACTTCATTGCTAATGCGCGCGTCTGCACCGGTAAACTCGCTGTGGTGGGCATCGTCCATCAGTATTTCATACAGCTTTTCTGCCGTTGTATTTTCAAATATCTCAGTTTGGATAATGGGTTCCATGCAAGTTTATTTTAAACTAAAGTAAGTCTTTATAGTCTGACAACGGCAATGTAGGAAACAAGCAATTAACTTTTAGTAGCTGAAAAGTTACTAATGCTTAGTTTACATAGACTTAAAATTAGCCTAATATTGAATAATTAGAAAACTACGGGACTGAATGGAAATATTTGAGAAATTAAATGCTGATTTTTTTGGACGGCTGCTTATTGATGTTGCTTTTGTAACAGCACTTATCAGGCTTATATACTACAAGAACTACCGCAAAAGCGATATTGTATTTACCTACTTTTTATTCAACGTAATTATATTCATCATTACCTATTTGATGAATAATGTTGACATATCATTAGGGGCTGCCTTTGGGTTATTTGCCGTATTCTCTATGCTGCGTTACCGCACAGAGGACATCTCGGCCAAAGACATGACCTATCTGTTTATTGTAATTGCGTTAGGTTTAATTAATGCTATTGCCCGCGAGAGTTACGTAGAACTGGGGCTATTGAATTTACTATTGGTGGGCCTCACCTTTTTGCTTGATGGCGGTTTATTTTTTAAAAACGAGCGCGAAAAAATAATAGAAAGCGTAGAACTGGAACTTATTAAGCCCGAAAACAGGGCTAAACTGCTCCAATTAATTAAGGATACGACGGGGTATGAGGTACACCGCATAACGGTAACCCGCATTGACCTTGCCAAACAACGGGCCATTATAAGGGCCTATTATTATGATGGCGACGTAGCCTAAAAAGCCTGCTATTTAACTAGCTGTAGAATTTTATCTCTACACTTAACGCATCAACAATTTTTTGGATAATGGCATGAAATTTAGCTACCAATGCCGGTATAATATCCAAATCAACCATTGATTTAGCATTTTTTTCAATTATTACTACATCATCACGCAGGGCATCAATACCCATTAGTTCCATAGTTGGCTTTACCTGGTGTGCAACGGCTTTAACGGTGCCCCAGTCTTTTGCTTCTAACGCATTTAACATATCGTCGGCCAGCTTTGGCATTGTTTCAATAAACAATTGCATCATATCGCGCATAAATTCGCGGCTGCCTCCTCCAATTGATTCAATGGTTGCCAGGTTGTACAGTTTTCCGTCGTGTTCCTGAATCACATACTTGTCTATCATCACGTTTAATTTAGTTGGGTTTGTTGGTTGTTTGTTGTGTTGGTTTTTTTTTATTGTCTATTAGTTTTAATTTCTCTTCAGGGCTCATAACATCTCTGTTTTCAGCCGAATTACCACTGTTTGTTTCATCTAATACCGATTGGCGAAATATTAATCCTTTATCCTGCCCATCTTGCGTTTTGCCATACAAAGCATCTTCCTTTGCTTTGGCAGCATAGCCTTTGCCGGGGGCAGTTTCTACTGCTGCCGTGCGGCTGTTATTTTGTGCAGAAAGGCTTCCGCAAATCGCTAACGCTGATATAATGAGTATTTTTTTCACTGTTCTCTATTCGTTGTTATCTGTTCACTATTTAAGCACTTGTATAAACATAGTTGCTTGCAGTACCGTAGTGTTATCTCCGCCCACTGTAGCCGTTCCGTTTGATGGCGAACTTTGCTTTGTGCGTACACTAAATACAAAAGTTCCGTCAGCAGCTACATCGTAAGTCCCCATCAACGTCCAGTTGGCATTGGGTACAAAGCGCGAGCCAGCATAATCAACCGATACTTTGGTGTAACCACCGTTCATCAAATCATTATTGTTTACGGCTATTCCAATATCTGCCGATGTGTATACCGTGCCATTGGCCGCCATGCCGCCGGTAGCATATACCAATACTTTATCGCCGGCTTTTAGGCTAAGTGTGCGCATTAAGCCCGGTACGTTGGTAAAGGTTGTGTTGGTAATAGCGCCGCTGGTGCTATAGTCTATATACAAATTGTTGCGGGTAAAAGCCGATGCCCAAATGGGTGGCGCACCTGCCCCTGCCGATGTTAATACCTGGCCTGCATTACCTGCGATGCCATTGGGTTTTAATGCGCCGCTAAATTTAATAGCGCCTGTTACATCAAGCTTTTCAGTTGGGGTAGCTGTGCCTATGCCAATATTATCTCCGTTGTTATATAAGTTGGTACTGTTTAGCACCCAATCGCTACCATTCCAAAACGGGGTATTGCCTGCTACAAAACCTGCACCTATAGTGCCTGTTGCACCAGCAGGGCCTGTAGCGCCCGTTGCGCCTTTAGGACCTGTTGGCCCCATTAAGTTACCTTGGGGGGCCCAGGTGGTAACACCTGTTTTCTTTAAATAATCTCCGTTTGATTGTTGCAAATAAAAATCGCCTATGTTGCCTGCAGTTGTTGTAGGGGCAGCCGGGCCTGTTAGCCACACTGTTGCCAACCCTGTAGCACCGGTAACACCTGTGCTGCCGGTTGAACCGGTTGATCCTGTGCCACCGGTAGAACCTGTACCTCCGCTAGGGCCTGTATTATTATTAGTACCTGTGCTGCCTACCGGGGCAACTGGGGTGTTTGAACTAAGGCCGGTATTAATAGATGAGATGTATGCCCACGATGGGTATGCTGTTTTACTTACGTTGTAATAAAAACCTTCGCGCTTATCCGTTTGATAAACCAACAAACCTTCGGCAGGGCCGCCGTATAATTTACCCGATTGGTTTACAAGACCGCCGCCTGCGCCCGGTATTACACGCTGCTCTTCGGTAAGGCGGGGCAATAATAAGCCTTTGCCATAAACACCCGTCGATTTTATATCAAGCATTGCATTGGGGTTGGGCGGTGTACCGTCGCTAGTAATGGCAACAGGCTGTGCACCAAGCTTAACACATAAGCCGATAAGTAAAACACATATTGCTATTTTAACCATTACTTTCATTGTAAAGTGTGTTTATTGGGTTGTAATTAGTTATTGGTTTGAGTTAGCTCATTTAACTTTTTAGTTAACTCATCAATCATTTTTTGCTGTATTTCAATTTTCTCATTCAATGCTTGTATGCCTACCAATGCAATGCCGCTGGGGTCAATAGTGCTAATGCGGGTATTATCATTACCTACATTAAACAGGGCAAAAAAGTCTTGCGCCATAGGGCCAATATGGTATTCGTCAGTGCCTTTGTATTTCCATTTAGTAATACTTAGGTTGGCAATTTTTTGTAATATTTCGTTACCATTTACAAAAGAGAAAGCCTCTTTCAGGTTAACATCAGATGCGTTAGTCCACACACCACCTTTGGTAAGGTATGCGCCATTGCCGTTGCTGCTGCTGGTACCTACCTGCAAAGCGTAGCTGGTGGTTGTTGCCCCGTTAAAATTTATAGATGTAACACTAGAGTTACCAATTGAATAGGTGTTGGCATTGCCATTGTATACGTTGCTACCAATAGCCATAGCATTAGCAGCCTGGGCACGGGCATAGTCGCCAATGGCAATAGCATCTTGCGCACTGGTATAGCAGCGGTAGCCAATAGATATAGCATAGTTTCCGCTGGCTTCTGTTTTGTTAGATGCATCGCCGCCACCAATGGCTATTGCGTTGGTAGTTGTTGACCATGCAAAAGCACCTACAGTAACCCCTGCATTACCTTGTGCCTGAGATGATGTACCTAAGGTTACTGAGTTTAAACCGTTAGCGTATGCGCTTCTGCCTATAGCCATTGCACCTGCATTAGTTTGTGTTTGTGCATCGTCACCAATGGCAATACCATATTGGTTGCTTACGTTAGTGCTTCTGCCTATTGCAATACCATTTGAATTTTGTACCTGTGCTGCTGAACCAATGGCCATAGAATATGAATATGCGCTTCCACCTGTAACATTAGCACCTGTTCCAATAGCAATATCATCGGTACTTCCATTACCGGGTTGTACAGTAGCTTGGTCGCCAATAGCTATTGATTTATCTACTGTACCATAAATGGTTGCTTGGTTACCAATACCTATGTTTTTA
>JANOCJ010000184.1:0-12839 GCA_031412115.1 Flavobacteriales bacterium | reverse complement strand
CCTCTCCCACTGGGAGAGGGTGCTGAAGGCAGTGAAGCGGGTACGACTAAGTTAAACTTAAAACTTGTAAATGATAAATAACTAAAGGGTATTGATAGGCGATAACTGATGCAGAGGAATTAATTTTATTGCTTTTCTTTCCAAGTACTAAAAAGCATTCCAATAGCAAAAATGAATATTGACATACCTATAAAAACTTCTAAAGAAGCAAAAAGTTTTGTATACCATAAGTTAGGTGAAATATCTCCAAATCCAACAGTTGCAATGCATATGACAGAAAAATATAAACAGTCTGTATAAACATCCGTCACATTTTGAGATTGATATTCAATTTCAAGATATTGCCCTTCGTTTTGTACTATTCTTTCTATTTGTTGTATTGATAATTCTTCGTATTCATTATTAACGTATCTTCTAAATCCATCGGGGTTATCTGCTGGAGAATACAACATTGAACTACTGGGATAATCAACACTTGACCAAAGCCTAGGTTTAATGCCTTTAAACGCTCGAATGTCAGCAACCCTCATTATTTCCAAGTTTGGTTTTAATGTGTTTTTAATATTTACTTGATATTGATATTTGTCTCTTTTACTTATAGCGTCTTGAAAATCGGAAAAAACACATAATTGATAGTAAGCGGCAGCAAAAATTAAAATAGTACCCAAATAGGAGTGGATTATATTACTGAGGATTTCACCTTTAGTCTTACCAATAAAACTTTTGAAGGCAAAATTTATGCCTAGTATAACAGGAAAGATAAACGATACAGTTAAGAATAAGACTACTGGAATATAAATAGCTTTGTCAAGATCTTCAGTAAATATAAAACGAAAAGAAAAACAGCAGATATAGCAAAATAGAAGACCTAAACACACTGTTCTATAGCTAATAAAATAATTAAATGTAGCCTTGAGGGTTCTTTTGATCATATTTCAAAAATACCTTTTCCTATATACAAATCAAAATCCCCCCATTTATGCAACCGCACAAAAAACTGCATCTATTACCTAGCCAACCATTTATACTTTACTTTTGTGGAAACTAGTAACCAATGAAAAACATATTTTTTGCCTTTTTAGCTATAGCCTTGCTGTTTGGCGCATGTGCTACCGAGCCAACGCATCAATCGTTTGTAGAACTAAATAAAATTTACAACCCCGACAGCCTGCCCAAACAAACCTTTACCATTAACCCCAATAGTGATACCTTATTGAGGGGCGAACAAGGCACTGTATTGCGCATTGGCAAAAACACTTTTGTTGATAGTAACGGCAAACCGGTAACTACACCCGTTACGGTTGAGTTGCGCGAGGTGTTTACGCCTTATGATATGGTAATGGGCAACCTTACTACAACCACCAATGGCGCATTTTTGCAAAGCGGTGGTATGCTTTATATAAATGCCAATACTAATGGAAGTGATGTGCATATTGCTGATGATAAAGAGATTGGCGCTACTGTAGCTACTGATACTGTTTTGCCTAATATGGCGCTATACCAAGGCTGGCCGCTGGTGCAAAGTAGGCATGGCGATGAGCCTGGAACGAACGATACCTCATCGGCACTGAACTGGAAAAACCCGGTACCTATTGTAAAGAATGAGCCGGTAGCAAATGATAGTGTGCAAAAAGAAAAAGTTATAGGTGTTTGTAATATTCATTTTAGTGCAGATGGATATGACAACCCACCCGAAAAAGTGCGCCAATACCTGTATAACTATTGCATAGCCAATAAAACGCTTTTTATCAAAAAGGATTCATCATTTGAATGGGATAAATATATGGTGCGCCTAACAAAAGTGGATAAATATGAATTGAAAGAGTTTTCCAAAATTCCCGTATTGGGCGAAAATAATTTTATTGAAGATGCTAACACCAGCTACATATTCGCTATTAAAAAACTAGGTTGGGCCAATATTGACAGGTTGTACAACAACCCTAAAACCCAACCGGTAGCGTTGTTTGTAAACGTTGATAAAAGCAGCGATTTTAGTTTGGTATATGCTACTATGCTGGTAGATAAAATGTACTTGCCCGGCTACCAGAAAAAAGATAACACCTACGGCTTTACCCATGGCGACGATGAAGAAACCCAACTACCCGTTGGCGAGGCTGCTACTATTATTGCTACTGCCTACAAAGGCGATAAAGTATTTTTTGCCATGAGCAAAATTACCTTAAAAACCAGCCAAAAGGTTGATTTAAAGCTGGAAGAAACTACCGTAGCTGCTATGCAGGCCAAACTAAAAGCAAACTTGTAAATTAGCCTTTATGGAAATTACTTTTAGCGGACAGATTTATAAAAAAGAGTATCTCACCATAATGATGAAATACATTTACACCCGACGTAGAAATTTATACTGGCCGGTGTTTGGGGTATTCTGTTTGTATATGGCGCTATACTATAAAAGAACGGAAGGCAACGAAGTTTTATACCTAGTATTGCTGGGTCTGGGCTTTTACTGGGTTGCTATAAAGCACATATATACGTATGAGTTGTTGGGCAATGGTTTTGATACCAATAAATCATCACAAAGCATAACGCAATATGTTATTACTGAGGAAAAATTGTATTCTCAAAATCAATATTCTGAGGGGACAGTAAATTGGGATGCATTATATTTTGCTATAAATAGGCCCGATGCTATTATTTTATATGTTAGCAACACATCAAGCTTTATTATTTTAAAACGCTGGCTTACACCGCAACAACTACAAGAGTTTGTTGCTTTTTTACATACTAAACACAGCATTAGAAAAAGCGGTTTTTAACTATGGAAATAACCGTAAACGGACTAATAACCGAGCAGCAATACATTAGCATGATGATGCGCTTTAGGTTGCTAAAAACAGATTCGCTGGTGCTGCTAAGTATTGGGGCCATAGTGTTTGCTGTTGCTGTGTTTGAACTGTTTTTTGGCTCTCAGTATACCATGGGGTTTTTGATTTTTGCCTTATACCTGCTGGCCTATTGGCCCTTGCGGCTGTACTTTTTTTACCGCAAAAGCTATGTTACCAGCAAAGCCCTGCAGGGCCTTATGCACTATACTTTTAGAGACGATGTTATAGCTACCCAAAGCGTAAACGGTACCGGCGATTTAAATTGGGACGCCCTTGACAGGGTACTTAACACACGCAATGCGTTTTTTCTGTATCAAAACAACAACGTGTTTAGCCCCGTAATGAAACACTGGTTTACGCCTGAACAGTTGGATGAGTTTGTAGCCTTTGTAAAAGCAAAAGAAGGGTTAAAAGCCGAAGGGTTTTAGCATAAAAAAAACGCAGGGCCATCCCGTTGAACAGCCCACGCTCTCCATAGCGCATACAGACAAAAAGATGAACCCCACGTTGTTTGGGGCCACTTTTATTTCTTCTGTTTTTTTAACTGTACTGTGGAGATTCGGCTGTTAAAAATAAAGGGAAATATCGGTGGGGACTAGAACTATCCCATAAGTAAATGTACACCCATATAAACTGGTTTAGCTTTTATTATTTTGCAATATAGCTAATGGAGTGACAGACAGGCTTAATATAATTTTGTTAAAATAGTTTATTGATTTTTAACAGGTTAAATCAAACTTAAAGTGCCAAAATAAGGCTGAAAAATAGCTGAAAAATATTTCATCTTATTTTTGAAAAATTTTCGAACAAAATACCATAAACGTGTATTTTGCTGTTTTTTGTATAATAATTATAAAATAATACGCTTGCCTGTTAGCGTTATAGCTATTGTAAAGCATAAATAATTAGGATATAATAAAACACATACCCACTTTTACCAGATAGTAAATTTTAGGTAGGATAGCCCCGTATGCTATTCCGCGTAATATTTAGCATACTCCATTATTGATAAATATATACGTTGCGTATGGGACTATCACTCCTATTGATAGACGATGATAAGGTGACCCTCCACATCTATCAACTTTTTTTTGAAAAGACCAATTACCCCGGCCCCATATTTCAGGCCCTAAATTGCAAGTTGGCTTATAATATTATTAAAGCCAATGCCCACACCCCTTATTTAGTAGTGCTTGATTTGGCTACGCCCGAAATGGACGGATGGGAGTTTTTAAACTTAGTGCAAAAGTTGCCTAAGTCGCAAATATTTGTGGCTATAATAACGGGTTCGCAAAACGTGGCCGACCGCCAAAAGGCCGAAACGTTTGTAGAGGTATTGGAATACTACGAAAGGCCCCTTACTATGGAAGTGTGCAGCCGAATTAATGAGTATGCGCATGCGCTATACGTGCATTAATAGCGTACCATTTCGTTCTTCCTAACCCCACCCCAATTATCTTAAATATTGTAATGATGAAAAGGTATTCTCCAGCCTTGGCAAAATATAAACCCGTTGTATGCTATTTAAGGCTTTATCCGCCCGAATTGCCGCATAGGGCTTAAAAAAAACGCAGGGTGCCTTATTTGAACAGCCACGCTCTCCATAGCGCACACAGACAAAAAAAGGCAACCCTACGTATGGGGTTACCTCATTTTCCTTCTGTGTTTTAACTTAATCTGGAGATTCGGCTGTTAAAAAAACAAGGCTAAATATTTTACTCTTATTGTAAGAACGGGCGCAAAGGTATTAAAACATTGATATCCACCAAATAAAACTTTGCAGCGCAACGGCTTTAAGCCTGTGGAATTTGACTTTTGCAGAACAAAATAATTTGTTGAATTAAAAGAAATTAACACATATACCTAAAATAAAATATATGGGCATGAACATTTTAAGGCCAATAATCCTTTTGGTAAAAGTAAAGGGACTTATTAGCGATAAAATTGGCTCCATATTTTTACCTGTTACGTAGTAATAAACCCTTTTTATATTTTAAAAATGCCACATATCTATTTTTTGTTTTAACCAACTATTTGTACGCTATGAGAGCCACAACTACCACCGCACAGCCTTTGGGTATTGCACAGTCAATACCGGGCAAACCCGCAGCCCCGGCGCCGGTTAAGCAGGGCGAGCCTGCCAAAAATGTTACGGCCGAACCGCCCGTAGTAAACTTTTTTGAAGAGGCTTTGCAAGATATGCTGGATGCCGAAATGCAGTTGGAATCGGCCATGCCTATTTTGGCTATTTGTGCTACATCGCCCCATATGGTAGATATGTATGTGGCCTTTTTAGGGGCTATAAATAAGCAAATAACCCGCCTTAACCATACCTTTAAAGCTGCAGGGCTTGGCCCCATTACCAAACGCAGCCCCGTTATGGATGGGTTTATAAAAGAGCTTGCCTTAACTATTGAGCTTACGCCCATAAACAGCATTTTGCGCGATATGGAACTGCTTTTTACCACCCAAAAAATATCGCAACATACTATTGCCGCCTACAGCTCGTTGCGCAATATTGCCAAGCTACAAGGCTACAAACAGGCCGTAGCATTGCTGCAACAATCGCTTGATGAACAAATGGTTTTTGACGGTATGTTGGCCGAGATGATAAAAGACTTACAATCGGCCGGTATAGCTGCTGATAATAATATGTAGTAGTAAAAATCTTTATCAAGGTAGGGCAGGCTGTATAGCCATATCCAACTAAAAAAGCTTTCCGGCCCTCCTTTCTCCAAAACAAAACAGGAGAAATACCCTAAATATAAAAGCAATAAAAAGCGCGTGTTTATTAGCATTGACGCTTATTTTTTTACTGTTAATATCTTGTTTAACAGTTGCATTGAACTTTTTTAGATTGTCAAATGTTTCATAAACAAATATGACACAAACCAATACCTAACCCAATTAAAAATTAATAAGAATGACAAAAGCAAGTTTGGTTCAGGAGATATCGAAGAAGACCGATATCGAGAAAGAGCAAATTTTATCGGTAGTAGAAATGTTTATGAAGTTAATACGGAATTCTTTGTCTGACGGAGATAATGTTTACCTACGTGGCTTCGGAACCTATCAAATTAAGCAGCGTGCAATGAAAAAAGCGCGGAACATTACTAAAGGAACTGAAGTTATTATTCCACCAAGGGCTATTGTTTCTTTCAAACCCTCAAAGCGCTTTGCCGAAAGGGTAAAAAAGAATGTAACAAATGATAAGCAAGAACGCACTACAGCATAAATAATGCTCTTACAAAAATCCTGTAACTAAGAAATTTTTTAATAGGATTTTAAGCAAAAACAGGTTTAAAGCAGCGATGTTTTACTCCTGTTTTTTGCATTTTTGTGGTTACTATTATAATGCAATAGTTATAATAAGAGATGAGCCTACTATTACCAGCATAAAAAGCACGGTACGTTTTATATCATTTACCTGCCGCCCTTTTTTTAGTACCAATTTTCTAAAATTGGCTGATAGTAACAATAGCAAGCACGTTAAGGCCATAGCGCCCAAGCCAATGGTTGCGCCTGTTTGCAAAGGTATACCCTCAAGGTTATTTATAAATATAAAGCGGTAAAAATCAAGCAAGAAAAAAGCATTCCAAAAAACAATTAAAGCAATAGCAAAGCCCCACTTAACAGGAAAAGACCCCTGCTGTTGGCGCTCTCTTATTAATGCTACCTCTGCGGCATCTAGAGCCTCAATTTTAGCATCAAAAAAGCCGGTATCCTCAATACGGTCAATAAGTTTATTGACGTTGCCAGCCGTCCAAAAAACAATGGTTTTGCTGTAGCCTTTTACTATATGGTTTATTTCTAAGCCGCTGCTGCCAAAACCTGAATAGGGTTGTATAGAAACCACATCGCTCGGCAAAAAAGTGCAGTTGCCTACTAGCCCCCCGTTTATAGTTATAGCCTGTGCATTGGCGGTAAGGGTAACTAAAGGCCATGTAGCATTTGCAAAGCCTATGCGGGCCCCGCCGGTTATTTTCAGTTCATTCATTACAGCAAATGTAGTAAAATGAGGTAAGCTTAGGCCTTAAGCGTCAACACATAAGCCTGCGTGGCAAACAACCAGCCCCTTTGTGGTGTTACACTTTAAATACCCTTAACCTTATGAAACTGATAACCCTAATAGCAGCCCTTTTACTAACACTCGGCGCAAAGGCGCAAACGCCGCTTCCGCCCGATACGATGAAGGTGCCACAGCAGGATAGGTCGACGTTGCCGGATAATAATGATGTGCCTAGCAACCCGCCAACGCCCAACTACAACAACGTTCCCGGCACGGGCGGCAGCAACACCCGCGACCAACAAGTGCCCGAACCGCCAACAAACCCCACAGGACCCATTACGCCTAACCAACCCACACTACCTAATACCCCCGGCGGCACGCCGCCCAATAAAAACTAAAACCCAACCCAATGAAAGTATTAGCAATAACCGCTGCGGCATTACTTTTTACACTAAGTGTAAACGCCCAGCAACCCAAAGCAGGGCAGCAAAAACCGGGTGTAAGCAAGGGTAAAAATACCAAGGCTAAAGACCAACCCGGCAGCAACAAATACCCCGCTAAGTTTGATACTATAAACAAGCCGTGGGATAGCCTAAATGTGTACCCTAGCCAACCCGATACTGTATTGAAAAAAGCAGTACCACCCCGCCAAAGTACCCAAACCAAAGGCAGCAAAAACAACCAGGGCGCTATGCCCAACAACAACGCTACTACGCCGCATAAACAGGAGTAGCTGGTTATATAATATTAAAAAAGCCCCTGAATTAGGGGCTTTTTTGTTGGTTTAATAAAATTTGCAGGCGTATTGCGGGCCAATAAGTTTGGGGCTTTTGTAAAAAGTAAGTTCGCCTTTATAGCATACAGCCTCTCCGGTTTGGGCATCAGTTACGGTAATGTCCTCTTTTAGGGTGATGGCCTTTTTTGTCCACTTTAAAATTTCAATAGTGCCGGTAAACTTATATATGTCATCGTTAAAATCCCACACGCTGTAGTGGTTGTAGTATAATTTAACAATGGCAGTATCCGTAGCTACGTTTAGTACAGTTGGCGTTGGTGCATTATTGCTGTTAAAAAACAGGCGCAGCAAATAAGTATGCTCTTCATCTATTACCCGGCGGTCGTTATAATTTACTTCTTGCCTAAGGGTAAATGTGGAGTTTTTTTCTACCTCATCAATTTCGTTATAATGCTGCTGCTTATACAAACTAAGCACATTGGTTTGTGCAAAGCCGGCAGTAGCCAGTAGCAAAAAAAGAAGTGTAACAGATAGTTTCATTATCTCAAATATAATTTATCTAACCCACAAAACAAAAATGCCCGCTTACGCAGGCATTTTTAAGTTCTTTATTTATTTGGCGTATGACTATACATCCATAATTTCGGCAGCGGTTGGTGCGGGTGTGCCTTTTACATCATCGTAAAACTTAGCCAGTGTAACCTGCATAAACGGTGCCAGCCAAAAAAAGCCAATACCCAATGTTAGCATACATGCCAATGATAGCAAAAAGAAATTAAGGTACATTAAAAACAGTTTCATTTTGTTGCCGTCCATCATTTCTTTGCTTTTATCAATAGCCTCGCTGGCGCTCATGGTAGGGTTATCGGCAAGGATAAAAAATGTCATGCTGTATGATAAGCTTGCTATAATACCGGGTATTATAAGTAATAGCGTCCATAAAAACACATAAATGCCCCTAAGGAAAAATGCCAAAAAGGCGTTGCCAAAATTGTTAAAGCCTTGAAAAATTTGCTCCAATTTAGCATCCCTTCCGCGAGATAGAGAAAGGGCAAACATGGCTATACCTAATGTAAATGGGCCGGTAATAACCAACGTTATTAGGTAGCTTACAAAGGGTATAAAGTTGCCAATTGCAGTAAGCAAGCCATACAATAAAAATGTGCCAATAGCTATGCCCCATTGGCCTTTTAGCGAGTCGAGGGCTTGTTGCCTAATGGCCGGGTTTGGTGTTGTTGATTCCATAATTTTTAGTAGTAAAAGGTTTTTTTCGGGGGTGAAGATAATGGAAATAATAAATGTGGCAACTAATTAATAGGGCTTTAGTTAGGTAAAAAAAAGCCTGCTCGGGTGAGCAGGCTTTTAAATATTATTTGCCTTGTACTTCGATAAGGCTAGTGTTACGGTAGGATTGCTTCGTCGCTATGCCCGCCCGGATGAATGGCTTCATCCATTCGGACAGGCTCCTCGCAATGACGGCTATGAACTACCAACCGCCAACTACCAACTGATTACATATGTATCGGCCTGTTCTCCGTTGCTGCCAGGCAAGCCTCTTTCATGCCTTCGGTAAAGGTGGGGTGGGCGTGGCTGGCGCGGGCAATATCCTCGGCCGAGGCACGGAACTCCATAGCAATAACTCCTTCGGCAATAATATCGGCAGCGCGGGCGCCTATAATGTGTACGCCCAAAATCTCGTCGGTATCAGCATCGGCAAGTACTTTAAAAAAGCCATCAATATCGCCCGATGCACGGGCACGGCCCAACGCACGGAACGGAAACGAACCTGTTTTATACTTACGGCCGCCGTCTTTCAGCTCCTCTTCGGTGTAGCCAACGCTGGCTACCTCGGGCCAGGTGTATACAACGCCCGGTATCAGCTTATAATCAATATGTGGTTTTTGGCCGGCCATGTATTCAGCTACCAATGTACCTTCCTCTTCGGCTTTGTGGGCCAGCATAGCGCCTTTTATTACATCGCCAATGGCAAAAATGCCTTTTACGGCGGTTTCTAAATGCTCGTCAACTTCAATTTTGCCGCGGGCATCGGTTTTAATGCCTACGTTTTCTAAGCCAAGGCCTTCGGTGTAAGCCGCGCGGCCAACGGCTACTAAGCAGTAGTCGCCTGTAAAGGTAACCTCAGCGCCCTTTTTATCGGTAGCGGTAACGGTAACCTCTTTGCCTTTGGCAACAGCGCCGCTAACCTTATGGCTGGTGTAAAACTCCATGCCTTGTTTTTTAAGCACACGTTGCAACTCCTTGCCTAAAGCCTTATCCATAGTGGGTATAATGCCATCGGCATACTCTATACAGCTAACCTTAGCGCCTAAGCGCAGGTATACCGAACCCAGCTCAAGCCCAATAACGCCGCCGCCTATTAGCAGCAGGTGCTTGGGCACTTCGGTCATTTCCAATGCTTCGGTTGATGTGATGATGCGTTTTTTATCTATTGTAATACCCGGCAACGACGCGGGTTTTGAGCCTGTGGCAATAATTACCTTAGCTGTTTCAATGGTCTCTTCGGTTTTGTCGGCCTTTAAAACCTTTATGGTTGTAGCGTTTACAAAGCTGCCTACGCCGGTATATACGTCAATCTTGTTCTTCTTCATTAAAAAGGCAATGCCATCAACGTTTTGCTTTACCACATCGGCCTTGCGGGCTATCATTTGCTTAATGTTAACCTTAGGTGTTTCAATATCAATACCATGCTCTTTAAAATTGTGCAGGGCATTGTGAAAGTGCTCCGACGAGTCTAACAACGCCTTGCTGGGTATGCAGCCTACGTTTAAGCAGGTGCCGCCAAGGGTTGAGTATTTTTCTATCAAAGCCACTTTAAAACCAAGTTGCGAAGCGCGTATAGCAGCCACGTATCCGCCGGGGCCACTGCCAATAATTGTAACGTCGTATTTCATTATCTACAAGAATTTTGTGGTGCAAAGGTAGTGATTAGGGGATAGGGTGTAGGGTGTAGTGGATAGAATTTTTAACAGGATGAAGTACTTATTATGGTTGTTTAAAAAAATCTGTACCAAAAGTTGACATAAACCCTTTTTAACTGCCCAAACTATACCCATTTGGCACTTTTAAAATTATAGTTTATCTAAAGTGTGGGGTGTAAATAACTTACAATCAGTAAGTTGAACTTAATGGTTTACCTAACATGGTATACAAGTCAAGTAGGCGAGTGGTAAAGGTGTGGTATAATTTTGCATGGCTATTAGGCAAATGCCGCGCTACTATTGCGCTATTTTAGCGTGCTATTGGGGTGCTATTTTACACAAAGTGGAATGTTTACGATGATAAACTGCTGTTAAACGTGTTTTTTTTAATTTAAAAAGCTACAAAAACAGTTTTTTTTAACGCAATAGTTTACGTTTTTAACCATCATTTTAAAAGTACTCAATTTTAGGGTTGAGGGGGTAGGTTTTTGTTAACGTTGATAAAAAATGAGGTGTTTTTATCCCGCCTGCGGCGCTTGTCTGCCGACTGCCTTACTTTTTTCTTGATAAAAAAGTAAGCAAAAAATCAAGGGCTGTCATTTCTCCCCGACCTGCTACGGGGCGTTCACTAAATCGCGCAAACTTGTCCCGCTTTGCGGGACTTCGAACAGCGCGCGCTTTCATGCCTTCGGCATGACGTTCACTTTCCTTGCAGGTACCCGTTTCGAAATGAAGGCCCACCCTGCTGGCGCCTCATAACTATGCAACTAAAATTTGCTTTGTAAAACCTTTTTTGTCTTTTTTGTTGTACAACCGTCGCTTACAGGATGTGAGAACGATGTTTTAAAGGGGTCTCCACAAGCGTGGCAGAATTTTTCTTTTTTGTATGGAATTAAATCATAGCTTCCCGCATTACGAAAGCATTCAAGGCAAAAAGGTGCATGTGCATTGTAATCAATTTCAGTAGCACAGCGTATACAAAACCCAATGCGCACTTCTTTTTCGTCAGGGGCCAGTATGGTATCTTCTTTTAAATAATGGCTAATAAAAGACGAGACTTCTGTTAAGGCATCTTTATATGCGTCCCTGTCCTTCCTACGGTTTAACAAAACACCCATCTCAATATTATTATTTTCAGAATAGGTGTATAAATTCATAGATGAAATAACAACGCTTTCTTCATTTAAAAAGCATTTGGCATGTAGCGTTTCTATATGTAGTGTTTTGCAGTTTTCAAGCGTATCCAGAAAAGCCAATTCTTTAGCTTGCTTTTCTTTTGCCTCGGCAGTTTTATAATTATCCTTACCATATATTACCCTAATATTAACACCCTTTTGAGAAGCAGCAGATAAATACCGCTGGTACCGCTCTGAAATTTGAATAAAAGGCGAAGCAATGATTAAGAATTTTTGCGCGCCCTTTATCACTTGCTCTATTTGTAACCGTAACCCATCTGTAGATAAAAAATCAGCCATGTATGTAATTAAGTATTAGTTATGGGCAAAGTTAGTAATTAGAGGATATGGATTTTTTTTACTTCCTCTTTCAAGCACGGTCCAGATTTCACTCCTCACTCCTCACTCCTCACTTCTCACTCGTCTCTCGGCTCTTTTGCGCCGAATACCGCCTTTTTTACCAATCCAAAACGGCTGTAATGCAATTAAATTGATTGAAAATAGGATAGTTACGAAAAAAATCGAACAAAATACAGGCTATACTTGTGGGTGATACCTAAGCCGATAGGGCGAACGAAAAACAAATAGTAAAACTTAATGCTATTTAATTAGGAATGTGGCTATTACATACCATACATTTGTCTCAACCAAAGCAGTAGGCCAAACAGCCAAATTAAAACATTGGCGGTTTATACTCCCCACATCGGTTTTTTAACACACCACTGGGCGTATTGCTACAGTTGACATTACTCCATTAATGCGCCACAAGTGTAGTACCAAAACATTTGACCCAGAAACCGCTCCACAACCGGTGTCTTTACTCCATTAAAGTTTTTCGCCGAGCAGTTAAATTAAAGCATAACGGCTTTTATTCCCACCATCGATTTTTCTAACCATCCATCGGGCGTATAACTCATCAACCAGTTATTATCATTTATTGCCTCGTGCAACCGAACAATGCACCTGTTTACATGGCCCGCAAACCGTAGGCTGTAAGTACATAGTCCCAAATCTCCACAATACCATGTTAGTTGCTGACTTTAATACCGAGGTACTTAGTTACAGTGCCCAATTAAAATACTTTGCCTTAAAACTTACTGCCAATAATGAAGATGCCGACGATTTGTTGCAAGACAC
>JANOCJ010000183.1:0-5146 GCA_031412115.1 Flavobacteriales bacterium | reverse complement strand
GTTTTCGGTAGAGAAGGCGTACATGGTAAGGTGTTTAACCCCAATTTCGGCAGCGGCCTCCACCGTGTCGCGCACGGCTTTAATGGCATTTTTATGCCCCAGCACACGCATCATGCCGCGTTGCTTGGCCCAGCGCCCATTGCCATCCATAATAACGGCTACGTGGGCAGGAATTTTTTCGGAAATTATTTTACTTTTTAGGTCGCCTGCGCTCATTAAATCAAAAATACAATTAAAAAATTAATGAGGGTATGCAGGGCAGGGAACATCTTTGCCCCTTATGGTAAAGCTGATGGATAAGCCTGCAAATGAAAACCAGTCTTTGTTGGCCGAATTGCCACGTTGGCGGCCATCGTTTGTGCCTGCATCAACCGACCGGTCAGACAGGGCAGCCGCAGCAGGGCCATTTTCAGCAGCTATATCAGCTAACGACGGGTATGTTTTACTTACATCGTCCAAATAATCGGTAAAGGTTCGGCGCATGCCCCATTCAAGCCCCATAGTAAGGCTACGGTATACGTTAAACTTAAGCCCAACGCCAAATACCAGCGCAGGGTTTACCAATGAGTATTTTTTTCTGTCGGGATAAGCCGTTGTGCCTTGGCCTTCGGTACCCAAAGGTTGCAGCGCGTAGCTGGTGCCACCTAAATCGGCCTTAGGGTTAAAGCGGAATAGTGATAAACCTGCAAACACATAAGGTGTAATAGGATAATCGGGGCTGCCGGGTATGTAACGGAAGAAGTTAAATTCAAAAACACCTGAAAATTCCAGCATCATAGACTGAAAGCTAAGGTTGCGCTGCAAACGGAAGGTATCGGTCGACTTAGCGTCGTCGCCTTTAATACCACCATATAAAACACTGCCGCGCACAGCCATACGCTCGTTAATATTGTAGCGGTAAAAAATGCCGCCGGCGGGCTTTACCATGTAAAACTGCTTGGCCGGGTTTAGGTCTCCTATGTAATAGGTAACACCGCCCATAATACCCAATTGCGAGCGTTGTGCATTAGCAGCTAAAACAAGGATAACAAATAGTAAGGAGCAAAAGATTCTTCTCATGAGTGGTTCTATACGCAAAAACTATGCATTTGTTGCCTAGAAGCGGCTGGCCCACGAGAAGAACTTGGGCAAACGTCCACCTTGGCCGGCTATTTTATAGTTAACATTAAACATAAAAAACATGTAGGCATCTTTGTCGCGCGGGTCGCCGCGCTGTTCGCCAGGCGTTGTTTGACCGGGAAATAAACCTAAGCTGGGGTCGGCCAATTCAGCAGCCAACTGCCCTTGGTTAATTACCAAAAGCTGGTTATCTACATAAGTAGTGCTTACATCATCAAGATAATCGGTAAACGCATAACGGAAACCAATTTCAAAGCCTATACCAATATTTTGGTCAATACCATATT
The DNA here is from genome assembly GCA_031412115.1 of Flavobacteriales bacterium. GTDB lineage: Bacteria > Bacteroidota > Bacteroidia > CAMBQF01 > CAMBQF01 > CAMBQF01. The sequence continues at coordinate 3,740 of JANOCJ010000183.1, read as the reverse complement.
TACCGCCAATACCATAAGGTATACAAGCAGCAAAACGTTTGTATTTACTCCGGGTAGGTACCATATCTTGGCCTTCGGTGCCAAATGGTTGCAAGGCATACCAAGTGCCGTTGTATTGGCCTTTAGGGTTGAAGAAAAAGCCACCAATACCGGCAAAAAGGTACCAGTCCATATTTACTTGTTTAGCGCCAACAACCTCGCGGATGTTGTAACGGGCACCGCCCTGGCGTTTACGGAAATAGTATTCAACCTGTAGCGAAAGCTCAACAATAGGTGAACGGAAGTTAAGGTTGCGGTTGTTACGAAATTGTTCTTGCGTAAGGTTATCTCGGCCTGCAACGCGGGCGTACAAAATATTGAATGTACCAGCCCAGCGAGATTCCGGTATATAATAGCGCAGGCCTAAATATGCAGCAGGGCGCGTCATTACTATTTCATAATCCCGATAAAAGTTGGTGCCTATGCGGTTTGCACCGCCCAATTCGCCCAAAACGTTAGACATGCCAATACCTAAACGGGCCTCCATGCCTTGTAGCGCCCTAAAACGGCCGCCACGGCGTCCGCCGCCTTGGGCATTTGCCTCAAGCGCAACAAGTGCTATTATAAGGGTAACAGCTAAAAGTCTTTTCATGCTATTGTTACATTAATAATTCGCAAATATAACTAATCGGTAGCAATAAAAGTAGGTAAATTTTGACAGCCCACCAAGCCTAACATAAAAATAAAGTTGGGGTTAAGCGCCGATTTTTACCATAAATCAGCAAAAAATTGACTTTTTTTGCACCAAATATTAAATTTTTAAGGATGAAACGTTCAAACATCGCCGATGTTTTAAAATCGGATGAGTATGGTAAGCAAATTTTGGTAAAAGGATGGGTACGCACCAAGCGCGACAGCAAAAATGTAGTGTTTATAGCACTTAACGACGGCTCGGTTATACACAACCTGCAAATTGTTGCTAACCCTGCTAATTTTGACGAGGCATTGCTTAAATCAATTACTACAGGCGCGTGCATTGCGGCTACCGGCACGTTGGTAGCATCGCCGGCGGCAGGCCAGGCGGGTGAGTTACAGGCTGAAACGCTTGAGGTATACGGCACCGCCGACCCTGATACTTTTCCGCTACAGAAAAAAGGCCATACGCTGGAGTTTTTGCGCGATATTGCCCACCTGCGCCCACGCACCAATACATTTGGCGCGGTGTTCCGCGTACGCCATGCATTGGCTTTTGCCGTGCACAAGTTTTTTAACGATAAAGGCTTTTACTATATACATACCCCGGTAATTACGGCGTCTGACGCTGAAGGCGCAGGCGAGATGTTCCGCGTAACGCAACTAGACCCTATTAACCCACCGCGCACTGAAGAGGGTAAGGTTGATTACACGCAAGACTTTTTTGGCCGCGAAACTAACCTTACCGTTAGTGGGCAGCTGGAGGGCGAATTGTTTGCCATGGCCCTATCAAACATATACACCTTTGGCCCAACCTTTAGGGCTGAAAACAGCAACACCGCCCGCCACTTAGCTGAGTTTTGGATGATTGAGCCTGAGATGGCTTTTTATGAGTTGGAAGACAATATGGAATTGGCGCAGGAGTTTATTCAATACTGTGTTAAATATGCGTTGGATAACTGCAAAGACGATTTAGAATTTCTTAACAAAATGTATGATAAGGAATTGCTTGCCCGCCTTGATTTTGTTACCACCAACAACTTTGAGCGTGTTAGCTATACCGATGCCGTTGAAGTGCTATTAAACAGCGGACAGAAATTTGAATTTAAAGTAGAGTGGGGCACCGACCTGCAAAGCGAGCACGAGCGCTATTTGGTAGAGAAGCACTATAAAAAACCCGTTATATTATTTAACTACCCTAAAGACATTAAATCGTTTTACATGAAGCAAAACGACGATGGCAAAACGGTACGTGCTATGGACGTTCTTTTCCCCGGCATTGGTGAGATTATCGGTGGTTCGCAAAGGGAAGAGAACTACGATAAGCTGCTTAACCGCATTAACGAAATGGGCATGGACCCTGAAGGCCTTTGGTGGTATTTAGAAAGCCGCAAATTTGGCACTGCACCACACGCAGGCTTTGGTTTGGGCTTTGAACGTTTGGTGCTTTTTGTAACCGGTATGGCCAACATCCGAGATGTGATACCTTTTCCTCGTACGCCAAAGAATGCTGAATTTTAGTCAGAACAGGATAAATAGCAGATTAAACTGATTTGCATGATATAAAAAAAGCGCTCTAAAGGCGCTTTTTTCGTTTCTGTTATTTATCTTGAATTATCAGTTATTATTCTGTTCAGATATTTAATGCGCCGAACTGGTATCAACCTTGCCTTTGTATTGTCGGGCTAGCAATACCAACGGTATGCAAACCACAATAAACAGGGTTATGTATTGCAAAATATCAATATAGGTAAGTACAGATGCTTGGGTCATAAGCCTGCGCTCTATAGCCATGTAGGCTTGGTCTTGCGCCCTTAGCAAATCAGGCGTAGCGCGGCTAAATGCCTGCGTAGCATTATTAAAGGTTTCAGTAAAGGCTGGGTTGGTGTTTGATATATTAGGCAGCAAATTATTACGGTGCTGGGCAGTAATGGTCTCAGTCATAAAGCCAACAACGGCTACGCTTATAGAGCCGCCAATTTGGCGCATCATATTAAGCAACCCTGCTGCCTGGGTAACATCGCGCCCTTGCAGGCCGCCTAATGCCAAGTTGCTAATGGGTACAAACAGCATGCCCAAGCCAATACCGCGCACCATTAAAGGCCAAAAGAAATAGCCCTCGCTGGTGGTAGAGGTTAGGATGAGCGAAATCCACCCTACAAATATGGCCGTAAGTATAAAGCCTAACGCTACCATATTGCGCGGGTTTACCCCATTTTGCAACATGCGCCCAACCAATGGCATACTTAGGCCTGAAAGTAATGCCCCGGGTAAAAATATAGCACCGGTATCAGTAGCGGTAAAGCCCAAAAAGCGCTGCATAAAAAGGGGCAATATAAATACTGAGCCAAACAGTACAAAGCCTAAAATAAATTGCAGGGTAATGCCAATGGCAACGTTGCCTTTACGTATTACAGATAGGTCTACAATAGGCTCTTTGGTGGCTAACATGCGCCAAATAAAACCTACTATGCCGCCTACTGCCAGCAGGGTAAAAATGATGATAAATTGCGAGTCAAACCAGTCGTTTTGCTCGCCTTGTTCCAGCACCAATTGTAAGGAGCCTATGCCCGCTATAAGCAATGCCAGTCCAAACCAGTCTAAGCCTTTTGTGGGCTTGGGTATAAAAGGGTTGTCTTTTACAAATTGCATGGTAAGCAAAAAGGCAACAATGCCAAATGGAATATTTACAGTAAAAATTACCGGCCAGTCGTAGTTATCTACCAAATAACCACCCGTAAGTGGGCCCAGTGTTGGCCCAAGAATAACGCCCATACCAAAAAAGGCCATGGCCATGCCAATTTTCTTTTTAGGGTATATTTCTACCAAAATACTTTGTGCGGTAGTTAATAAAGCGCCGCCGCCCATACCTTGTATAAAACGCCAAAAAACAAGTTCCCAAATAGAGGTAGAGTTGGCGCACATAAAGGAGCCAAAAGTGAACAGCGCAATAGAGCCTGCAAAATAGTTTTTACGCCCAAAGCGGGCCCCAAGCCAACCACTCATAGGTATCATAATAACGTTGGCAATAGCGTACGATGCTACTACCCAACTTATCTCGCCAATGG
>JANOCJ010000182.1:0-3934 GCA_031412115.1 Flavobacteriales bacterium | reverse complement strand
AAATGTTCGTACATAAATTCATAAGAAACAATTGAAATGCCAATACTAAACAATGCCCTAACAATAAATGTCATGCCTGAATATAAACTAGAAAGGGCATCCATCCAAGGCACTGTATCGTTACCTTTTAAATAGCCATATAATTTTTCACCCAATACTAAAAATAAAAAAATTGGTATACCAATAGCTAATATTTTTGCAGTTTCTGCCATATTATTAATTGCTGTTAACTAAATGCAAAGTTATGAAGCTAGCTGCAAATTATTGTTTGACAAAAGTCAAATATTGCGGCGGTATGAATTAATAACAATTAGCTATTCACCACTCAGCAGTTTACTTTTTGCGTCTAATTCGGCTAAGGGTTTCCTGAGTAATTCCTAAATAAGAGGCTATGTATTTTAATGGCACACGCTCAATTATTTTGGGATTTACTTTACACATTGAATCATATTTGGCTTTAGCAGAAGTTTGGTGTAAATACTCCATACGATTTTTCCCCTCTGAAAACCAGCGCGTAAGGGCTGTTAATATTACTGTGTTGTATTGCGGAAATTTGTTTACAAATGATATATAACGTGCATGGTCTGTCCAAATAATTATTGAATTCTCTAACGTTACAGTGGTAACAGAACTGGGTGTTTGATTAAAAAAACTACCAATGGCGGCAATGGGTTCACCATCAAAAGCAAAAAATACTATTTTCTCGTTTCCCTTTTTATCTGTAAAATAGGTTCTTACAGACCCTTTTACTAACAATCCAATTTTATCAGAAATATCGCCCTGTTTTAAAATTACCTCATTGGTTTTAACCATAGTAGTTTCGGTAATTTCATTAATGGCAATAATTTCTTCTTCAGTTACATTAATAAATTCTTGAAGCCAGTTTTGAATTAGTGACATTTTTAATTTTCTAATCAAATATTGCAAATAATAATATACTTATTATTTTGTAGCGAATGTAGTTACTAATTATATATTACTTGACAAAAGAGGAGGGTTGTTTTGTACCCACCTCGTCATCCGCACAAGGCGGATTGCCACCCCTCCAAGGAGGGGGATATTTTCGCGGTCACCTGCAATTTCCCATTCCCCCAACCCTTCGCACAGATTTCTATTAACATTTACGTAGATTATTTTCAACAAAAATGGGTGTTAATTTTCATCCCACATTTTGCATCAAAAAAAAGCGATTTTTTACTGTTTTTAAGCGTTTTTTATGCGTTTTTAATCAAAAAACAGTGTTTTTTAACGCAAAAAATCACCTAAAAAGGGATTTGAGGGGTAAAGTTTATGCACTATTTAACTAAATAGTACAGCACTAATAAGGCAAAGTTGCGGCTGTTTTGCAATTAACATTCGGTAGCTGAAATGTCTCGCCACAAACCACTCGCCACTCGCCACTTTTAAATATATTAGTGCCATGAATAGCACGCCCGTATTGGATATACGCAACCTCTCGGTAGATTTTGCCGGGCAGGGCGAGGTTTTGCGGGTGGTAGATAACATCAGCCTATCGGTAAACCCCGGCGAAACGCTAGGTTTGGTGGGCGAATCAGGCTCGGGTAAGTCGGTAACCTCACTGGCAGTAATGCAACTGCTGCAAAAGCCTTCGGGAAGGGTTGCCAATGGCGAGATTCTGTTCAACCACAACGGCCAACAGGTTGATTTGCTTAAGTTACAGGAGGAGGAAGTGCGCCGCTACCGTGGCAAGCACATGGCTATGATTTTTCAGGAGCCGATGACATCCTTAAACCCGGTGCTAACCTGCGGCTACCAAGTGGCGGAATCACTGATCTTGCACAAGGGGATGTCCCCTAAACAGGCCAAGGAGCGTAGCATTGAGCTGTTCAACCACGTTAAACTGCCCCGCCCGCAAGGGATATATGATGCTTACCCGCACCAACTCTCCGGAGGGCAAAAGCAAAGGGTAATGATAGCTATGGCTATAGCCTGCAACCCGCAACTGCTAATAGCCGATGAGCCTACAACCGCGCTGGATGTAACGGTTCAGAAGTCGATAATTGAGCTGCTTGGAAGGCTGCAGCAGGAGAACGGAATGGGCATCATTTTTATTAGTCATGATTTGGGCGTAGTGTCAGATATAGCAAGCCGTGTAGCGGTTATGTACAAAGGAAAAATGGTGGAGAATGCCACGGCCTCCAACATATTTAAACACCCGCAACACCCTTATACCAAAGGGCTTTTGGCTTGCCGTCCACCTATGGATAGGAGGCTTACGCGCCTACCCGTTGTGGGAGATTTTATGCAAACTGACACCGAAGGCCGCTTTACCGAGACGGGTTTAACTGTTGATGGAATCCGCGCTACGCTTGCTGTTGACGATAGTACCGTACGCAACCAAAGTGAAACTATTGCCAAAGGCGAAGTGCTGCTGAAAGTTGAAAACCTGAAGGTGTATTACCCCATTAAAAAGGGCGTTTTTGGTCGTGTTACCGACCATGTGAGGGCAGTTGATGATGTCAGCTTTAATGTATACAAAGGCGAAACCCTTGGTTTAGTAGGCGAATCGGGCTGTGGGAAGACTACATTGGGACGTACTGTTTTGCGATTGTTAGAAGCCACCAGTGGCAATGTGCAGTTTGAAGGAAAGGATATTTTTAACTTACCCAATGATGCTATGCGCCGCTTGCGCCGTGAGATGCAGATAATTTTTCAAGACCCGTATTCGTCGTTAAATCCGCGCCTTACCATAGGCCACGCCATAAGCGAACCTATGTTGGTGCATAAAATGTGCGATAGCAAAACCGCTAAAACCCGCACCATTGAACTGCTTGAGAAGGTCGGCCTAAAGGCGGAACACTACAATCGTTACCCACACCAGTTTAGCGGAGGGCAACGCCAACGCGTATGTATAGCGCGTGCTTTGGCGCTCAACCCTAAGTTTATTGTGTGCGATGAGTCGGTGTCGGCGCTGGATGTATCAGTGCAGGCGCAGGTTTTAAACCTGTTGAATGATTTGAAAAAGGACTTTGGATTTACCTATATTTTCATCACACACGATATGAGTGTGGTGCGTTTTATGGCCGACCGTATTATGGTGATGAACAAGGGAAAGATAGAAGAACTGGGCTTTACAGCCGATGTATTTGCCAAACCCCAAAGCCAATATACGCAGAAGTTGATTGATGCGATACCGGGTGTGGCGGTGCTTTAGCGCAGTTTATTTATTACTTCACGCAGCAACTCCACCGCCCTATCAATCTCCTCCTCCGTAGTAAAGCGGCCAATACTCAGGCGTATAGATGAATAGGCTTGTTGCTCGGTAAGGCCCATAGCCAGTAGCACATGCGAGGGTTGGGGTAGGGCAGACGTGCATGCCGAGCCCGTAGCCATTGCCAGTTGCGGTATACGGGTTATCAGCTTTTCTGATTTAATACCTTCTATAAGTATATTTAGGGTGTTGGGTAAACGATTTTCAGTGTCGCCGTTTATAGCTATACCGCCAATTTGCAAAAGGCCCTGTTGAAGTTTAGCTAATAAGGTTCGAGTTCCGTCCAGTCCGCCAACTTCCTCTAGCGCAAGCGCAGCGGCAGTACCCAATCCAACAATGCCCGGCACATTCAGCGTTCCCGAGCGTAGTCCGTTCTCATGACCACCACCGTCAATTTGTGGGATTAGTGTTACACGCGGATTTTTCCTTCTAACATAAAGAATGCCTACGCCCTTAGGGCCGTAAAGCTTATGAGCCGAATACACCAGCACATGGACATTGTCCTTAACAACATCAACCAGTATTTTGCCAACTGCTTGCGTAGCATCGCAAATAAATATGATGTTGTTTTCTGTCGCAATACGGCCAATTTCGGCAACCGGGTGTAGTACGCCCGTCTCATTATTGGCATACATAAGGCAAATACCAATAGTAGCAGGCTTTATAGCCGCTTTTAATTCGTCTAAATTTATACCGCCATTA
>JANOCJ010000181.1:0-3881 GCA_031412115.1 Flavobacteriales bacterium | reverse complement strand
GCTAACTGCCATTAAAAACACCCCGCTGTATTTACTTTGGATTTTGATGGCGTCGCTATGCCTGTATCTGGCCTATACTACAGTCTTGTATTTCTCCTTTCGCGATGACATAAATTTTTTGCAAGTAAAGCCCGATGTGGTTCATAACCTTGCCTGGCGTACTTCTTTTTACATACACATTACCGGCGGCACCCTTGCTTTAATTACAGCCCCATTTCAGTTAATACCAATGCTACGTAAAAAGTACATTAACCTGCACCGCACATTGGGCAAAATGTATGTTGCTGCCATACTGTTTATTGGCGCACCTGCAGGTTTCTACATGGCCTTTTTTGCCAATGGCGGCATGCCTGCAAGCATCGGGTTTATTATACTTAGTTTTTTGTGGACGTATACTACCTACAAAGGCTTGTACCATGTGCGCAAAGGCGAAATTACTGCCCACCGGCGCTGGATGTTGCGCAGCTTTGCACTAACATTTGCAGCTGTTACGTTAAGGCTATGGGTGCCGTTGTTATCAAAAGGCTTGCATGTGCCGTATGAAACTACTGTTATTGTAACAGCATGGCTTAGCTGGGTGCCCAATATTTTGGTTGCCGAACTTATCATTAACAAAAACAACCTCTATATAAAACCGGGTGTACTGCCCATTAAAAACCAATCGGTATGAAAACCAACCGTATAGTTAAAGTTGCCGCTATTACTATAGTAGCCGCAGGATTGATGTTTGTACTTTCTATGCCTTTATGGGCAACCTACGCAAATAAATATAGTGCATCAGTAACAACCGCTTCTGTGCCGGAAACTGTAAGAAACTTAGTGGATAGTAAACTGGTTGCGCCTTTATACAAGCGCTATTATGGCGAAGGCGACGACCGTATGATGAGTCGCTGCCCCAGTGGGGTTCATGCCAACTATAAAAGTACAGAGGCAAACCAAGATGGTTTTTACCACGGAACCGTTAGCAACTGGATAGGCTGCAGCAAAAAGGAAGTTTGCAAATTCAGGGCCAACACAACAACTGTTGAAGTGTTGGAGGGCGACAATTTTATTGCAGTAGCTATTTGGTTGAAAAAACCAATGGCCAAACAGGACAAAGGCGAAATTTAGCCTATAATGTTGTTATCTCAAAGCCCAGTTTTTTTAGCTCATCCCAATACGTAGGAAACGATTTTTTCACCACCGTTTCATCGTCTATAATTACTTCGTCAAGTACCAAAGCAAGTGGTGCTAAAGCCATTGCCATGCGGTGGTCGTTATGCGATGAGAATTTTACTGATGATGCTTTTTTAACTTTTCCCGCAGGTTTTATAGTTAATGAATCGTCGGTAGTGGTAACACTTACACCCGTTTTCTCCAACTCCGTTTTAAGCGCAGCAATGCGGTCGGTCTCTTTCAACTTAAGGGTTTGTAAACCGGTAAGATTAAAACTCATTTGCAGGCCTGCAGCCGTAGCGGCTACTGTTTGTGCCATATCAGGCAGGTCGGCAAAATCATACTCCTCATCCAAATCGGGTTCAAACTCCCCTTTTTGTGCATGTACGCCATTGAATTTTGCGCCGCTGCTAACACCCAGCAAACCTTGGTACAAGCTGGCTACAGCACTATCACCTTGAATAGAATACCAAGGCAGTTTTTCTATATATACATTGGCTTGCTCTGCCAATGCTACAATTTCTAAAAAGTACGATGCTGCACTCCAGTCCGATTCTACAGTATAATTGTTGTTGCTGTAAGTGCCTTTTATTACCACAAAGCTACCTTTAAACTCAACGTCCACATCAAAATGCTCAAGCAACGAAGCTGTCATTTCTACATATGAAAACGACGTGGGCGTGCCCAACAATTTAATAGATAAGCCGCCAATGGCAGGGCCTATAAGCATAAGCGCTGATATAAACTGGCTACTAACATCACTCTTAATGCTTACGCTGTTGCGCAAGCGCGTGCTACCCTTTACTTTAATAGGTGCAAAGCCTTCGTTTTTCAAATAGGTAATATCAGCACCCATATCACGCAGCGCATCAACCAAAGGGCCTATAGGGCGTTGGTGCATACGTTCGCTACCGCTAATAGTGGTCTCTTTATCTTGCGTAGCATAGTAGGCCAGCGCAAAACGCATTGCCGTTCCGGCATCGCCAACATCTATTTTGCCGGTTTTATTTTGTAATGCTTTTTGTAAAACCACAGTATCATTTGCGGTAGATAAATTTTCAATAGTAAAAGGCTCTTCGCACAAGGCTTGTATAATAAGCGCACGGTTGCTAAGGCTTTTAGATGCAGGTAGCAATACGCTGCCTTTTACTGCTTTGGTTGGGTGTGTAATTTTTATCATTTAGTCTTCAAAAAAGTCATTACTAAAATTTACCAAATATAGTTTTTCGCTGGCACGTGTCATAGCTGTATACAGCCAACGTTTAAACTCGCGGCCTTTAATATCTTCAGGATTAAAACCCTGCTCAACATATACATGGTCCCACTGGCCGCCCTGGCTTTTGTGGCAGGTAATGGCGTAGGCAAACTTAACTTGCAACGCGTTATAATAGGGGCTTTTTTTAATCTCCAACATACGCGCGCGCTTGTTGGTTATATGTTCATGGTCGGCTAAAATATTTTGGTAAAATATACCGCTTTGCTCATAGTTTAGCGCAGGGCCATCCGTATACAATGTGCTTAACAACAGTTTTATTTCCATTGTTGGCTCATCCGGATAATCCACCATAGCCACTTCCACATCGGCAAATTTAAAACCGTATTTCTCGCTTATGCCGCGCACCTTTTCTACCCGCAAAATATCGCCGTTGGCAATAAAGCCGGCCTTTGAGGTAGGCTCCAACCAAAAGTAATTATTCTTAACCGCCATCAGGTAATCTCCACCGCAAAGCTCTTCGTATTGCTGGCGTATAACGGCCCGTATACGGGCGTTGTAAGCGTTAGCCCGTTTGTTTGAACGGGTAATTAATGCAGTGCCTTCAACCCCGTGGCGGCTGTACGAATCTTCAATCAACTCCTGTAGTTCATACCCTTCAACACGTACTACATCTTTAAAATTTTTGGTGATGATGGTAGGTATACCCGCAGCTTCGTCAGTTAATGTACTGCGTAGTGTAGTAGCATTATACAATATGCCCGATTCGCTTTTTTGCCTTACCACATCAGTCAACTCAACCCCTACAGCGCTTACGTTAAATAAATCGCTCAGAAATTTTTTGTCCAGCGCCGGGCTTTCGTCGTTGCCAACGGGTGGCAACTGTGCCGTATCGCCTACAAATATCAGTCGGCAGTTTGTGCCCGAAAAAACGTATTCAATCAAATCATACAACAAGCCGCTGCTTTCAAACATGCTTTTCTCGTTGTTGCTATGCCCAATCATCGATGCTTCATCAACAATAAAAACAGTGTTGGTGTGCATGTTTGACCCTAACAAAAATTTAACGCCACCGCCTTGTACCGCGCTGGGCTTGTATATTTTTTTGTGGATGGTAAAGGCCGGCTTGCTTGAATAGTTGGCTAAAACCTTAGCCGCACGGCCTGTTGGCGCCAACAATACCACTTTAAATTTAAACTGCGGCAGCACATCAGATAGCGCTGCAACCATAGTGGTTTTGCCTGTTCCGGCGTAGCCCTTCAATACAAAAACCTCACTTTCGGTAGATTTTGAAATGTAGTTTGCCAGATGCATAGCCAACTCGCTTTGCTGTGCAGTAGGCGTGTACGGCAGCGATTTTAACAGGGCTTCATCTAACGATTGCATCCTGCAAAGGTAGCGAGTTATATTGTGTTTGAGATGTTGTTGTAATGTATTATTTATCTAACTTGGTAGCACTTTTAAGCATTGGAATTTTCGTATCGTGGTACACAAAATTTATATAATACTATTT
>JANOCJ010000180.1:0-14539 GCA_031412115.1 Flavobacteriales bacterium | reverse complement strand
ATAGAGATTTTCTTTGTCATATTTATACCCAGTTGCGTTTAGCAATTTCCATTTTAATCTTGTAGCTCCTTGCGGTGCAGGCCCAGCTAGCCTTTTTTCTAAATATTTTTTTTGGAAAGGGTTTACTGATTCATAAATTGTATACTGCTGGGTTGAGTCAAGCTTAGTGTCTGTTTCTGAATAATACTCTACTTGAATTATAAAATCTTTATAGGAATAAACAGATGATTTATTAAGTAGCTCACCCCTTAATAATATTTCTTTTTGGCCAGAGTAGTAACTTGTATAAATACTGCCGCTATTATTAATAACAGCTAATGAATCTAAAGCGCTAGGCTTTAAAGGCTTATTGATAATTGTGTCAAAATTTGTGTATGGAGTATTATTTGTTCCAAAGAAAATAAATTTTGCTACTACTATTAGACCTATTATAGCAAGAATTAATATTGACCATTTAAATATTTTACGTTGTCGTTTATTTTTTATATTTCCTTCAATCTCATTAACTATATCTTTATCTAAAACTTTTTTAGCTTTTTCAAACGTTTCATTAATTGGACTATTTTTTTCAAAAGGTGGTGGCGAAGCTTTAAGTAACTCTTTTAGTTCTGAAATATTTTTAGCAGCCGTCCATTTATCAAGCCCTTCATACCAAATCATTGTTTCAGAGCTTATTCCTATTGATTTTAATTCGTCAATAGAATATGGTCCGCTTTGCTCTTTACTATCATGTAGAAAATATTTTTTCATTTTTTTGGTTTATGGGTGCAATTTATTAAATTATTAATAAGTAGTTTAATGCAGCATATTAACGATTAATTTATTAATGGCAAAATACTGGCGTGTATTATACTCCCTCCCCCCTTCGGGGTACTCCCTCAGTGAGGGAGATTTCTTCCCCCTCCTGAGGGGGTGGTCGAAGACCGGGGGAGTTATTTTTACCACCTTGGTGGTGTTAAAGCGTTAGCGCCACCAACCAATTTTATAGTAATTCTCTCCCCTCTCCGCCACTTTACTTTTTTATTGGATTGATGAAGTATTTTACACCCTCGTCGGTGTATTCAATATTGGAGTTGATGATTGCGCGGCGGGCGGTAAAATATACGGTGCCTTTAACATAAATTTCTTCGGGTTTGCGGCCTTTTATTTTGCGCCAAAATTTTTCTGTTGTAAACGTAAGTAGGCACTTAGTATCCAGTTTATCGCGCTGTAGGCTATTCAGTGTATCGTTAAAGGGCGCAAAGGTATCAAACTGTATAGTATAGCCAGCTATGCCCACATATAGCTGATGGTTTACATAGGGTGTTATTTCATTGCCGTATTGCATGGTATCGTTTGGGGTGTAATAGGTAAGGCGCATTGCTGTGGGGATAGAGTCGGCCAAAGGGTGCCCGCTAATAATAACACTAAATGATAACGGATTGGGCAAACAATTTGGGCGTACAAACTCATCATCAGGGCCCGATGTGCCAAAGCCTACCTCTAACATGCTATCGCGCACAATAATGCTACCGCCAATGTTTTTAGTAAGGTTATCAAACACCATATCGGGCAGTTGTGTGTTGCCATGGTAGGCGGCAATAGTGCCACCGCCGGGGCTGTTTCGGTAGCCTATTTTAAGGTGTAGCGAGTCTAGCACATTGGCTAAATTATCAAGCAAAGTATCTTTACTGCTTTTGTATAAATGCGATTCCCAACCATCAATAGGTTTAACGCTGTAGGCTACGCCAAGTGCGGTGTTTTGCGCCATTACACATAAGGGCATTGCAACACATAAAATGGCAATAAACATGGCCAGGCTTTTCATGCCGCTTTGTACGTGTTGGTTATGCCAAAGGTTTGGGTTTAACCGATGCATTGGTTTGTGTTTAAGCGTTTGCGCCACCAACCAATTTTATTGGCAGGTTTGTTGGCAGGTGAGAAACACCTGCCAAGGCTGGAAAATCTCCCTCTGTGAGGGAGTACCGCGAAGCGAGGAGGGAATTTTCCCCTTACTTTAACGCAAACCTAATGCTGTGGTGAGAGTAATTGACGCCATTATCTTTATAGGTTTTTACGCAACGCCAAATGTTCATTTTTTCGTAAACAAATGAGTAATACTCTGTGCAGTTGATGTCTTCATTCTCAGTTAGGTCTTCTACAATATAACTGGCTTCAAATTCATCAAACTGGCTATTGTACAGGTCTAAGTTAGCGGTAAGGTAGGTTATTTGCTCCACTTTAAAAGTAGTGCTGTTCAGGCTTACTTCCAGCCTGTTTTTAAGCATTAGGGTGTCTCTATAGGTGGCGCTAACGGCACCGGTTGAGAAGTAAACATAGGTGGTGCAGCCTTTGTATAAAGTTGATGGGGCCTTTGATATAAATACATAGCCCGCTGCGTTTGCAATGGCTGTTATACAGTCTTTGCTTTTACACTTGCCCATGGCCAGTATTTGGTCTTTGCTAAACAAAAACGAGTTTTGCGCTTGTGCAATGAAAAACGTAAAACTAAAAATGATAAGTAGTAGTGCGGCTTTTTTCATAGTGCTATGTTAGGCATTGTTTTTTGCAAAAGCAAATTATACTCTCCCGGCTTACGGCCACCTACTGACGCTGCGGTCAGCATTTAAAACCCTCAGGATGGGGACTGAACTCGGAACTGTCAACTAGGAACTAAACCTCAGCCCCTCTTTATTATCGGCTATAAATTGACTAAAACTAGTGGGTTGTTTATTGGTAATTTCCGCTACGCAATTAGTTATGGCAGGGCTTTTTTGAAACCGAGGAAAGTAGTGCAGCATTATCATTACCAATATAAGCATAGTGGGCATTTGCTGCCGTTTTTTGGCTATAAAAAAGGCAATTAGGCTTGGCGATGTATAGGTTATTTTAACGCCCAGCCCTGCGCTTAATGCCGCTGCCATATCAGCAAATGTTAGCTTTTCGGTATTGGTAATCTCGTAGGCTTTATTTAGGTGGGTTGAACTATTTGTTATCACATCGGCTGCAACTAAGCCGATATCGCCTACATCTATCACCGTAAATTGGGCATTGCCTGCGGGCAGGTAAATAAGGTGTTTTGTTGCCAAATCAGCTTTTAGGGTAGTGGTAAAATTTTGCATAAAATAGGCCGGGCGCAAAAAGGTGTAGGGTATTTTATTTTCTACAATCAGCTTTTCAATTTTGTGGTGGGGGATAATTTTACTTTTCTCCACCCCTTGTACCGATAGAAAAACAATATGCTTTACGCCCTGCTGCACACAAGCTTTAATAATGGGCTTAAAGTATTTCTCCACGTTGGATATTTGGGGCGGGCGCAGTAAAAAAAGTACATCGCACCCTGTTAGTGCTGCGTTGTAGGTTGTGGCATCCATAAAATCAAACAGCACGGTGCTAACGTTATAATTGGCTAATGCAGCTTTGTCGGCAGCCAAATCTCTAACCCCGGCATATACACTAAGGGTATGAGGTATGCTTTGCAGGGCTTTTAATACTGCTATGCCTACGTTGCCGGTAGCACCGGTAATTAATACTTTTGCCATACTGTGTAAGTATTTGCTATAAACCTACAACTAAAAATGACAATGAACGGAGAACAATGAACATTGAATAACTGCTGGCAACTGGCACCTAAAACGTCTCTACATGTATTACGTGTTTTACGTACCACAGTTGGGCAACATCTTTTAGGGCAATGGTATGGCCGGGGTAATCGGGGTTTAGGCTGGTAAAGATGAGTTTTTGGGCCTTTTCGTCGTATTTTTCAAGCTGCTTGCATATAATGCCGCCCTCGGGGTGGTTGTGACCGTTTTTCATAACTATTACAAACAGTTTGTGGCGGTGGAAGATGGTGCTGCTGCTAAAGGGCAGGCTTTTGCAGATAACGATGTCGCCCTCGGCAATGCGGGGCAGCATGCTGTCGCCGTCTATTTCAAAGGCCAGGTAATTGTCGGGGTTGGGCAGGTAAATGGGTATGGGGGCGCGTACCAGGTCGTCTTCGTGTACGGGGTTGGGTATGCCGCCAATATAGCCTGCGCGCGCGGCTACGGGCACAAAGCGCACATAGCTTGCGTATAGCGCGTGGGTGCGGGCGTTGCTTTTACTTGTGGGCGCAGCAGTGGGCGAGGAGTCAATCTCAGTCATTACTTCCTTTACCTTTTGGTTAAGCTGTTTTTGAGTGCTTTCTAAGTCGGTTACCTGAACGTTAAGCGCCTTGGCTAGCTTTTTAATATTGTCGTAGTTGGGCACAAATTTACCGTCTTCCCAAGCGCTTATAGATTGCTTGGTGGTACCCATAAGGTTGCCAAGGGCCTCCTGCGTAAGGCCTTGTGCTTTGCGCAGTGCGCGTATGTTTTTGCCTAAGCTCATAATTATCTTTTTACCCCCACCCCATCCCTCCCCCTTAAAGTGGAGGATTTAGGATAGGGGTTTTGTAAGCGTTACTTCAATCAAAAATTTCTACTCCCTTATTCTCACCCGGTTAAGGGTAATTGTTAAAAAGTTTCCCGGCAAAGGTATTGCAAAGTCATAGTGTATTATTACTTTTGTCAAGAAGTTTTTAACAAAGTTATCGCAAACTTATATTAATAGATAATAAAAAACAAGACAATGAAAGAAGAATTAAACCAAACCGCCATTTTTAGGCGCCCGCTTACCAAACACGAGTTGGAGCGCCTGCGCATTATTGCCCAAACCGAAAATATTACCCGTGCCTGTACCCATGCCGGCATTAGCTTACCCACCTGGAGCCGCATTTATAAAAGCAACGGCCCCACCAAAACCACTACCATAGCCCTGCTGCTTGCCTACGCCGACAAGGTAAAAAAGGCTGCTAAGAAAGAGCTTATTGCATAGTTCCCGGTTCGCAGTTCACAGTTCTCAGTTTTTGCTGCCAACCGCCAACTGCCAACCGTCAACTAAAAAATGATTGCGATAACTGATAGATTACAGCTTTTAGTTAATTGAGATACGACAGATTTAGCACACTCCCTACGGTATATATAGCATAGATAGATTAATTAAAGAATTGAAAAGTGAACAATTAAAAAATCATAACTAAACCTATTTTTTAATTTCATAATTCTTTAATTTTTTAATTCACAAAATGGGCTTTGCCCGCTAAACCTAGCTGCCTACTTGCCGGCGTTATGTATATACCTGTGCCATGCTGTGCCCTATTACCTACTTGCCTATTATAAATAGGGTTTTATCAATTTGCTAAAACTGTACTTCTGTCAGTTGTCAATATCATTTTCAGTGAACAACTAACAGAGAACAGATAACAATTATTGTTCACTGTTCATTGTTCTCTGTTCACTAAAAAGTACCTACAACGCCCTAAATATGATATGTTATGACAGAGTTGATTGTAACCAAAGTACAAGCCATTATAGCCAGCTGCACCAACGAGGCCCACATACAAGTAGCTACCCAAACCGTAAACCTGGTGTGTTTCGAGCCCGGCCTTGGCCTAACAGCCACGCAGGTAAACCACCTGCTAAACCTTTTGAATAAAAAAATTCTTGCGCTACAAGCGCAATTAAGAAATTAAAAAGCGAAGGAATTAAAAAATGATATATCCAACATACCATTCTTTAATTTCTTAATTCCTTAATTTTTTAATTCAAGTAAATCATTGTCACTAAACCCACCTATTTTACTATGCATAACATTGAAAGAGTTACCGGCCGCTACCCCCTTACCAACGGCGATTATGCCGAAGTAGTAGCCATTACCGAGCCCCCCTGCAACGGCCCCGCCGAGCGCTACATTGCCCATGTATACCTGCACAAAGCCACCGGCCAGTGTGTTGATGTTACCGAATTTGCCCTGTGTATTGACGAAACCGAAAAACTACTAGCCACATGCCTTTAGGAGATTTAGGAAACCACACCTACGGCTCAAAAAGCTGGTACGACGAGCTTGCCCGCCGCATTGCCGATTATAGCCACCACGGCCAAAAAGAAATTTTTACCCCCAGTTACTATGTAACACCCCTGCAACCGCGAGACCATGCCCTGCTCAGCACCATGTCGCTACAGCTGCGCAACCGCTACCAACGCGGTAAACTAAATGAAAAACGAATAATGCAAAACGAAAAATCAACCGCTTAAAGAGTTCTGAATTTTTCATTTATCGTTTATCATTTTTCATTAAATATTTAGGGCGTTGCCCTCGTTACACTCGTGCCGGGCTATACGCTAGTAGTTGCCTGCCGGCGCACTACCAACGCTACGGCAAGCCCGCCCGGATGAATGGCTTCATCCATTCGGACGGGCTACCGCTCCTATCCCTAACGCGTGCGCTTCGCGCAAATGAAAAATGAATAATTAAACCGGTACAACATTTTTCATTTATCGTTTTCATTAATAACCAACCATAATCAACCATAATATGTCCGAACAAGAAACAACAACACAACCCCAACTATTCAATGCCGAATGGTTTCCTATGTACCACCGCCGTTTTTTAGCATCAACTATAGCGTGGGATGCCCAAACCATTGGTGCCTATTTTTTACTGCTCTGCTACCAGTGGGACAATGGCCATATACCCACCAGCCCAAAAGACCAACGCCGAATAGCACGTTGCAGCTATCATATTTTAGAAAAAGTAACAACAAAATTTACAATTTTTGACGATGGTTTGATGAAGAATGAAAAACTGGAAACAATACGTTTTGACCAAAACAAAAAATACCTAAAAGGCAAGAGCAGGGCTGATAATACCAATTTAAAAAAGCGTTTAAAGCTATCGTCACACGTCACGTCAAACGACACGTTGAACGTGACGCATAAAGATGAAGATAGAGATAAAGAAAATGAAATATCATTTAAAAATTTAATAAAAAGTGATTTTACAAATGAAGATAGTAATGGGTTGGTTGAAGATGATAAAGCTCAAGGCCCTTATCAAACTGATAATACCATTGCCAACCAAATTGCTACCAATGAGTTGCTTGCCGAGCTGGAAAATAGTCAAATAATAGTTGAAACCATTGGCATGCAAGCCGCCTGCAACCCCTACGAGGCAGGCCAAATGCGCAACATGTTTGTAAGCCATATACGCGCCACCGGCCTTACCGCCAACAACTACACCCAACTGCGCAAACACTGTGTAAACTGGTGCTGTAGCCATGCCAAAAGGTTAATACAGGCCATACACAACACCCCACAAATGTCCCGCCCGGGGCGTGAGGAGTGAGCCAAGAGCCAAGAGACTAGAGCCAAGAGCCAAGAGACTAGAGCCGAGAGACTAGAGCCTTGAGACTAGAGCCGATAGCGAAGAGATTGTTCACTGTTATCTGTTTCCCGTAGGGATGCCTTCGGCACACTGTTCACTGTTCTCTGTTATCTATTCATTGTTATCTGTTCCCTGATTTAGTTCTTTGACATATTGATTTTTAGTTGACGGTTGCTAGTGCTTGCGCAGCGAGGGAGGAATTTCCCCGCATTCTTTCCCTTTCTAAAATCCTTACCTTCACCATATGAAAACCCTATCCGCTATACGCTGCACCCTATACGCTATGCTGCTTGCAGCATCGGCATCGGCCCAAACCCTTACCGCTACTGATATGGTTGTGCTGGTACACTGTGCCGATAGTGCCTGCTTTAGTCCCAAAATACTAAGCAAAGGCTTTAGTTTTAAAAACGCAGATAGGCTTAAAAACCAAACCAACTACGGGTATTTAAGTAAGTATGTTTGCAATGAGTGGGGCGATAGCTGCGATATTATACTGTATGTTACCATAGGCAAAACACCCGTATTTAAAAGCCTGTGGCTTTTTCCGCCTGTAGATGATGTAACCCCCGTAGTGCAACAATTTATAAAAATTGGCTTTCAAAAATTTGTGCCTGTGGGCGATAAAACGGTATTAGGCCAAAACACCTACTACCAAAACAAAGCCCTAAATATGGTTTTTGTCGACGAATTTTCCCCCGACTTTAGCAGCCACTCTTTTCTGCTGGTACAAACCACCGATTTTAATCCCGCATTGGATTATTAGCAATGAACAGTGAACAGTGAACAATGAACAATGAACAGTGAACAGTGAAACGCGCAAGCAAATATCCCCCTCCTGAGGCCCGTCCGAATGGATGAAGCCATTCATCCGGGCGGAGGGTGCCGCTGACTACTGTCAGCGTTGGGGGAGGAAACCACTCGCCACTCTTTCTCTTTCTAAAATCCTTACCTTCACCATATGAAAACTCTATCCGCTATACGCTGCACCCTATACGCTATGCTGCTTGCAGCATCGGCATCAGCCCAAACCCTTACCGCTACCAATATGCTGGCCATTGTAGAGTGTGCCGATACCAGTTGCTTTATACAAACCCTTACCACGGCCGGGTTTCAAAAAAGCGTAACATCGCAAGGCGGCGCTACAGGCTTTGGCAGCTACTTTTTTAAGAGCAACACCCCCGGCTGCGATGCACTGACCAACGCACCCAACCATCAAGAGGCTGTTATTTTTACCATAAACCAAGCCGTTACCCGCTTTGTGTTTACCACCCAATGCGCCGCTACGTTCAACACCATTATAAAAGATTTTGAAGCCCAAGGCTTTGTAAAACAACCCCAGGTGGTTGATGGTATTACCGTTTACACATCGGCCCAAATGGCCCAGTGGCAACTAAATGTAGAGCTTAAAGAAGAAACCCCGCTAAGCTTTTCGTACACCCTGGTGTTTGATAAAATTATGAGAGCATTTGGTAAGTAGCCTAGAGCCGAGAGATGAGAGGGGAGAGCCGAGAGGAACGCGCCAGCCACTCTCCCTTACAAAGCCCGCCCGGATGAATGGCTTCATCCATTCGGACGGGGGAGGGATTGTATTTCCCCACACTGTTTCTCTTTCTAAAATTCTTACCTTTATGACAAT
The DNA here is from genome assembly GCA_031412115.1 of Flavobacteriales bacterium. GTDB lineage: Bacteria > Bacteroidota > Bacteroidia > CAMBQF01 > CAMBQF01 > CAMBQF01. The sequence goes on along the minus strand of JANOCJ010000180.1, from coordinate 5,682 downwards.
GAAAAATGAAATAAAAACCGGCAACCGGCAACTGAGAACCGGCAACTGGCACACTACAAGCTACAAGCTATCAGCTATTATCATATTGATAACCTTTGCAAGTACCACCTATGCCCAAAACCTGGCCGAAGCCCCCATGGCCACTACCATGTTTAACGCCGTACAAAGCTGCCATACAACGGCTTGTATAGATAGTTTTGCCCGTATGAGCGGCTTTACAATAGTTGATAAAATTGCCGATACCGACGGTGTAACCCTAAACTACCGCTCGGCCAACGTAAACAGCTACAATGCCATTACCGCGCCCAACCTGCTAAACTGCTACGTATGTGCCGATAGTAGCTGTGCCGATGTGGTGTTTATTACCTCCCTTTTTTCGCAGTACGAAACGCTGGTAAACGCCTTTAAAAACCTTGGTTTTGTAATAGATTTGGCTAACTCTACCAGCCGCAGCAGCCTTATAAAAACAGAATACACCTTTCCCGCCTCGCAAAATTTTTTCCTCCAAACTGTTGAAACCCCCAACACAGCCGTAGGCAGCAACACCTACATTACCGTTTACCAAATTACACTAGAGTACACCGTGCAGTAGGTGCTAGTTAGTTGCCGGTTCACAGTTCACAGTTGCTAGCGCAAGCTAAATATCTCCCTCACTGAGGCCCGCACGGATGAATGGATTATCCATTCGGACGGGGAGTACCCGACCCCGAACTTGTTTCGGGGGTGGGAGAGGGGTTTATTAGCTGATAAATGCTTCGCGGCTTAAAATCCCCCTTCTGCTGCTTCGCTCGCCCGGATGAATGGCTTCATCCATTCGGACGGGGGGAGGGATTTATTGACGTAGTTTCCCAAAACCAAATTTATCAAAATGATAAATTGGGTTTCCACCAACCACCAACCACTACCCACCAACCACTAAAAATGAAGAAAAAAACCTACTACAAAAAGCCTGCATATACTGCTGTGGCTGATAAAACCCCTCCGCACGATGATGCGCTGGAGCAGGCCCTTTTGGGCAGTGTGCTAATGTATGCGCCGCTGCTGCATGTGGTGCAAAACCTTATTACGCCCGATGTTTTTTACAACCCCTCGCACCGCTTGGTGTGGCAGGGTATTTTGGACATTGACAGCCACATTGTAACGCCCGATGTGCTAACCCTTACCAACCAATTGCGCACCGACGGAACCCTTGCTGCGGCCGGTGGTACGGCTTATATAGCCAGCCTTACCAACTATGCAAACCATTTGCATAATGCCGAATTTATTGCCCGTGCCTTGGTTGAAAAGTATATGCTGCGGCAAATGATTACCAATGCGCAGGCTGTTATTAACGGTGCTTACAGCCAAGCCGACCCTTTTGAGTTGCTTGATTTAAATGCCGAATGCAATGCGCAGCTAAACAGGCAAATTGGCGGCAATGCCATTGTAACCATTAAACAGGCCCTTGCCGATGCTGACGAGATGCTGCAAACATGGCGCAAACGGGGCAAAATAATAACGGGTGTGCAGGTGGGTTTTAATGCGTTTGACGATATTACGGGGGGCTTTCAGCCGGGCGAGTTGATTGTTTTGGCGGCCCGCCCGGGTATGGGCAAAACGGCTTTTGCACTGCAACTGGCGCGCAATGCAGCGGTAGGGCAGGGGGTTGGGGTGGCGGTTTTCTCGTTAGAGATGCCGTTGCTGCAACTAACCAACAGGCTGCAGGCGGCCGAGGCTAATATTCCGCTGGAGTATTTTAAGCGCGGCACCCTTACCGACGAGCAATTTAACGCCAAAAACGAGCGTATGGCACAGCTGGCAAAGGCTCCGCTGTATATTGATGATACAGCATCATTAAACATTGTGCAGCTGTGTGCGCGCGCCAAACACCTGCAACACAAGCATGGCCTGGGCCTTATTATTATTGATTATTTGCAGCTTATAACACCCGTTGACCGTAACCACCAAACCAACCGCGAGCAGGATATTTCGCACATATCGCGCAGCCTAAAACTGTTGGCTAAGGAGTTGAATATTCCTGTTGTGGCACTGTCGCAACTTAGCCGCGCAGTTGAGGGGCGCAACAGCAAACGCCCCGCCCTTAGCGACTTGCGAGAGAGTGGCGCTATTGAACAGGATGCCGATATGGTTACCTTTTTGTACAGGCCCGAATACTACCGCATAGCGCACAGCAGCAAGGGCGAGGCTTACCCGCCCGGCTATACCGAACTTACCATTGCCAAACACCGCAACGGCGGCCTGGCCGATGTGGGCCTGCTGTTTGCCCCCGCCACGCAACGCTTTATGGGCACCGATTTGGTGAGAGGGGAGTGAGGTGATAGGTGATAGGGGGTGAAACAATACTTTATCGAGCTGATGAAGTATTGTTTGTTCACTGTTCACTGTTCACTGTTTTGCCTACCAAATGCCTACATTGTTTTTATTTAGCTGCTGACTATCAATTTTTTTTCAATAAATTATTGAATAGTATAGTGTTGTTATAAAGGGTTTTATATTTTTGCAGCCAGTAAAAAGTATTGCCGTGTTTTTTTTATAGCCAAATCTCCAGATTTAATACAGACACACACAGAAAAAAGCAGGCGCCCACACAACGTGGGGTTGCCTTATTTGATGTGTGCGCTATGGAGAGCGAGGCTATCGATTTGGTTAACCTCACGTTTTTTTTAGGTGGTAGTCAGTTGACGGTTGACGGTAGTCAGTTGACGGTTGACGGTTGACAGTTGACAGTTGACAGTTCACAGTTGAGAAATTTACACCTTATCAGTTTGATAAGATATTTTCTCTAGTCTCTACGCTCTAGTCTCTCCGCTCTCGGCTAGAACCTAAAAATCCACCTCATCATCATCAATAGTAAGGCCGTGGTACAGGCGGTTTATTTTAGGCTGAATAAACCATACCCCAAACGGAAAAAGCAGCAGGGTTAAAATATAATCGAACCCCATGCCGGGGCCCATAGGCCTGTTAAGCTCTATGCTACGCAGGGTTCGGCTTACGTAAATACAGTTTACCAGCAACAAAAACAGGCCGGCAAATAGTAGCAAATCGCCGGGCGACATGGCCAGCAGCGACCACGGAAAACCCAGTATAAACATACCAAACGCCCACGAGCTAAAAAACCTAGGCACCGCCGATGCTACCACCAGCACCGTTACATACACCGCCAGCGCTACCGTTGTGCAAATGTAAAAAGGCACCATGTTTACCCGCGCAAGCTGGGGCAGGCGGGGGTGCAAAAAGCGCTGCATAGCTACTACCCACAGCATTTGGCCTATTAGCAAAAGGCACTGTATAGCAGCCAGCCCACGCGCCAAACCCACGCCCGACAGGCCATAGGGCAACACCGCCAGCAGCGGCAACACAAACAGTACCATAAACAATACCCATGCGGGTTGGCGTATAAAGAAGTTCATTTTAATGAAATGAAAAATGATAAATGAAAGATGAAAAATAGATAAAAATAGCGCGTAAAATATTTTTCATTATTCGTTATTCATTTTTCATTGGTAGCTACCTCACCGTTGTAAGCACAAAATCGTAGCGCAGCACTTTGGTGCCCGTAAAATCTTTGCTACTAATAAGCAGCAGGTCGGCATTGGGGAAATAGTCGCTGCGGTAGGTTATTTTTTCTTCAAACTCGCCATACAACATTTGCCCGCCGGCAAAGCCCTGCGCTATAAAACCGTTTAGCAGCTGGCGGTACATTTTTTCAATTTTAGTAGTAAACATTACCGCCGTAAACCGGCCGTTGTTGTACACAAAAAACACCACCTTGTTTTTATGCTTTCGCTTATCAACCGATAGTTTTGATATGTATTGGTACTGTTTGTTGGTACTCGTATCGGCCGCCCCCGCAGTAGTATCGGGCACAAATTTAAAGCCGCGCTCCTTCATCAACTCCGCATAGCACGTAGGTTTGGTGCAGTTGCTCAGGTTAAGCATATCGGTAGCGCTAAGCACCTGCGCGTGCACAGAAAGAGTGAGGAGAAAGAGAAAGAGTGTGGAGAGAAATTTCATTTATCCCGCTAAGGTAATTAATTAGGGCGTTTGCGCCAAAAGGCGCACCGGGCTATACGCTTGTAGTCCTCGCCTCCGCCTTTGGCGGATTGCTGCGGGCTATCGCTGCTATCCCTAACGCGGCTGGCGCGGGTTTAATCCCTCCCCGCCTAAAGGCGGTACTCCCCCGTCCGAATGGATGAAGCCATTCATCCGGGCGGGCTTTATATAAAGGGAGAGTGGCTGGCGCGTGTTTCCCTACCTACTTTACCTTTACCAACTTTACCGAGTATACATCATACTCCGAGTTTTTGGGCTTGGCAACACGTGTCCACAGGCCGTAGCCGGCGTAGTTGGCCGATTTGTACATCTTCTCTACATAATCGGCCCCTTTTTCGGTTTCTTCCTCTTTAAATTTTTTGTCTTTAAAGTCGTTAAACAGCTCGGTATATAATTTTTTGGTGGTGGTTATAAGCACTACCGACACATAATCTTTTGTTGAGGGAAAAAATATTTTGGCCATTACGCCCATATCATCTTTAAAATAGCTGTACGAGTAGCCTGTGCCGCCGCTGGTTTCAATCTCGTCAAAGGTAAAGCCCTTGGTAAGTATAAACTCTTCAAAGCAACTGCGGTTGGTGCATTTGGTTTGGGCAAACATCTCGTCGGCCGTCATGGTTTGTGCACTTAGCAAATTGATAAAAGCCACAAGGGCCAGGGTAAGGGTGTAAAATTTTTTCATGCTACGCTTTTTGTTAAGGGTTACAATGATAGTGATTTTTTATGGGAGAGGAGAGCCAAGAGCCGAGAGCCGAGAGCCAAGAGCCAAGAGCCGAGAGGGGGATGCCTTAGCAAAACTCTCCCTTGTAAAGGGAGTACCCGAGTGTAACGAGGGGGAGGGATTATTTGCGGAAATTAGTTACAACGCTAGATATAGAAAGTAAAACAAAATGCATTTCATTTTTTATCTGCATATCATCATACCTTAAAAAGTATACCCCCATATTTTCAAGTATTTCTTGCCTTAATGCATCCTTAAGTTCCGCTTCTTCGGTATGGTGGCTATCTCCATCAATTTCAATTACAAGGTTTAGGTCTTTGCAATAAAAGTCTACAATATACCTGCCCAAAGGCTTTTGCCTATTAAATAAAAAGCCATGCATTTGGCGGTTTTTAAGCTGTTGCCAAAGCAATATTTCGGCAGTAGTGCTGTTGGTACGCAAGTACTGCGAAAATGTCCTTAAATCTTTATCGTAAGGCAAATGGTGCATAGGATAACCGTGTAAAAGGGAAACTAAAAATACAATCCCTCCCCCCTGACAATGTGGTCAGGGGTACTCCCTTTACAAGGGAGAGTGGCTGCCGCAAGATTGACAACTGAAAACTACCGCGCCAATTTTATGGTGTAATAGGTTTGGGTTTTGCCGCAGGGGTCGGTTTTTTGGGCAATGGTAACTTTTAAAATAATGCCGGGGTTGGCTACAGAAACGTCCTTCATCTCAACCGGAGCAGCGGCGGTTTTGGCCAGTTCGCTAAAGCCAACTTCGCCCAGGCTGGTGGCTATGGCTTTAAAACGGTCGAGGCTGGTGGTGGTAAAAAGTACTTTTACATCGCCGCCCTCATTGCTGAATGATGCAGTGTTTTGGTCGCACTTAGTACCGCCTTTTTCGGCATAGTAATACTTAACGC
>JANOCJ010000179.1:0-6297 GCA_031412115.1 Flavobacteriales bacterium | reverse complement strand
GTTTTTTGTGTTGAGCGGCTTTTTAATTGGGGGTATTTTATTGAAAGAAATAAATAGGGAAGAAGTATTTTCTGTAAAGCAACTGGGCACGTTTTGGAAACGCCGTTGGTACCGCACATTGCCCAATTATTACTTGGTTTTACTGCTGAATTATCTAATTGTCCACTATGGTATTATTGTAGAAGACATCAACCAATTCTCGTGGAAATTTTTATTCTTTTTACAGAATTTTTCTTCGCCGTTTTATGGCTTTTTTTGGGAGTCATGGAGCCTGGCGGTAGAAGAATGGTTCTATCTTTCTTTTCCAGTACTTCTTATCATTTTGCTAAAATTTTTATCGCCTAAAAAATCATTTTTAATAGTAACGTTATTAATGATATTAGGGCCGCTGCTATACCGTGTAAGCATTGCCAACCCTAACATCGATAATTTTTGGTACGATGTAACGTTTCGCAAAGTAGTATTAGCGCGGCTTGATAGTATTGCTTATGGCTTGTTGGCAGCCTGGGTGTTTTATTACTACAAAACCATTTGGGCAAAGTACAGTATTCCCGCTTTTATTTTTGGCATAGCCGCAATAGTTTGTTTGGTGTATTACGATGCGCCTGTTACCGGCATTTACAAACAGGTAGTGTATTTTTCTTTGGTGCCAATAGCAGCCGTAGCTATGCTTCCGTTTGCCGAGAGCATTAAAACCGGCAGTAGTATTATTGCCAAAGCAATTACGCATATCAGCATTATATCGTACTCTATGTACCTTATCAATTTAGCCTTGGTAGCTGAGGTGTTGCGCGATAATTTTGCCCCAACCGGCAATGCAGATGGTATTTTAAAATATGGTATTTATTGGGTGGTGGTTATTGGTGCGTCAATGTTGCTCTATCAATTTTTTGAGAAGCCGATAATGAATTTGCGGGATAAGAAATAGCTATTCCTTTTTAGCCAGATTGAACTTAAAAACTGTATTTACAATAAACCCGTTGTTGTATTGAAAAACGTTGCTGCCGTTAACCTCGCGGCCCAGTTGCACTATTTGGCTTAGGTAGCCGGCTTCAATATTTATAGTGTTAGAAAATTTATATCCCAGTAAAATGCCAATGCGGTTTTGGTCGAATATATTCTCGCCAACCTTCTTTCCAAAGCCGATAAATATCTCGTTGTACACTACTGCATAGGGAAATTTTGCCGTAGCATTTTTCTTAAACGGAATTTGCACCCTTGCCATGTAGCGCAGGCGGTTCATGTAGTTCCATGTATCTTCGTTGCTAATATCAGCAGTAGCAAATGCCCCTACCCATCGCTGCTCCAGCATAAAGCGATGGCTTACATCTACCAGCCCAATTTTATCAGTAATTAAAGCCATTTGGTATATGCGGTGTTCGCTAAACGTTTTGCCAAATTTATTCAGCGGAATATCGCCGTAAGGGTATGTTTCGGCCCAAGCGTAGCCCAAACGCAGTGTTAGTTTTTTATTGGGATAATAATTAATGCCTGTGCGCAGCAGCCCTTGCTGCCATTGGGTTATAAAGTTGTTGCGGCGCCATTGGTACTCAGTATGCAAACCCCATTTACTGCTAAAGTTAAATGTGCCGGTATAGGTATACCAACCAATAGCATTGTGGTTGGCAATGCGTGTTGTTTGCGCTTTAGCAATACATGCCGATAGAATAAACAGTGTCAGGATATAACCCCTCATTATTACAATACTAATTGGTAATTTGCAAAAATACGCACCAGGCCATATCATTCCCTTAAGAGATGTAAATAAACTTCGGCACAAAACTTGTACCTTAGCCTTTTGAAACTACAAGATAATATGAAACGCATACATATATTACTTACCATTTTAGTAGCCGGTGCTTTTGCCTTGGCTTTTGCGCCCGTAGGCACAACTACAAACGACGGAAAGCCTAAAGAAGGCTTGGAAGTGGGCAACCTGGCCCCCGAGTTAAAATACCGCAGCCCCAAAGGCGAGTACATCACCTTGTCATCATTGCGTGGCAAAATGGTGCTTATTGATTTTTGGGCATCGTGGTGTGGCCCTTGCCGCCGCGAGAACCCAACAGTTGTTAGCGCCTACGAGAAGTTTAAAGACAAAAAATTTAAAGGTGCCAAAGGCTTTACGGTTTACAGCGTATCGCTTGACCAAAATGCTGAAGCTTGGAAAGCTGCCATTACCAAAGATAAACTAGAGTGGCCTAACCACGTTAGCGACTTAGGTTACTGGAACAGCGACGGCGCCCGTATTTACAACGTACACAGCATTCCGGCCAACTTTTTAATAGATGGTAAAGGCATTATAGTAGCTAAAAACCTGCGTGGCCCTGCCTTGCATGATGCTATTGACAAGCTGGTTATTAAATAACAAAGTACTTTAATATAGAAATTAGGGGGTGTCCTTACGGGCGCCCCCTTTTTATTTGCCAAAATGTCCCAACTTTGCGCATGGCAAAGAACTTGATAAAGAGAATTGCGAACAAATTGAAAATGATGAACGAGGAAACAAAAAATACGGCTGAAAACGAGGTGAATCAACAAGAAGAGCAAACTAATAGTGCTGAAAAGCAACCACAGGGCGAAACCGGCGACGAGGCAACTGCCAAAACAACTGACAATGTTGCAGAAGCTGAGCCTATTGACCCTGCCAAAGAATGGGAGGCCAAATACAACGAAATGAATGATAAATACCTGCGTTTATATTCGGAGTTTGACAACTACAAGCGCCGCACTACCCGCGAGCGTATTGAGCTTTTATCTACCGCAGGTGCTGAAACGTTAAAGGCTGTTTTGCCTGTGTTAGACGATTTTGAGCGTGGCTTTAAAACCATGGAAACCGCCAGTGATGTATTGGCCCTGCGCGAAGGGGTTGAATTGATTTATCATAAATTTAAAACCACCCTGCAAGCCAAAGGCTTAGAGGAGATGAAAGCTATTGGGGAACCCTTTGATGCTGATATACATGAGGGTATTACTAACGTACCCGCAGGCGATGATATGAAAGGCAAAGTAGTTGACGAGCTGGAAAAAGGCTACTACCTGCATGGCAAAGTAATACGCTTTGCAAAGGTGGTGGTAGGCAGCTAAATAATAAATAGTTAATAGTGAATAACGAATAATAGGTGTTTGTTTCAGAGCAATTTAAACTGACTTCTGATTACTGATTACCGACTACTGAAAATGGCAAAAAGAGATTTTTACGAAATATTGGGTGTTTCTAAAGGGGCATCAGAGGATGAGATAAAAAAGGCTTATCGTAAGATGGCTATAAAATACCACCCCGATAAAAACCCTAACGACAAAGCGGCTGAAGACAAGTTTAAAGAAGCTGCTGAGGCGTATGAAATTTTGAGTAACCCCCAAAAGAAAGCCCAGTACGACCAGTATGGCCATAATGCTTTCGGCTCGGGCGCATCGCAAGGCGGCAACTACGGTGGCGGCGGCTTTGGCGGTATGAATATGGAAGACATATTTAGCCAGTTTGGCGATATTTTTGGTGGTGGCTTTGGCGATGCATTTGGCGGCGGCGGTGGCCGTGGCAGGCGCAACCAAAACCGCGGCAGCAACCTGCGCGTTAAGGTTAAGTTAGATTTGGCCGAAATAGCCAAAGGAGTTGAAAAGAAGATTAAACTGAATAAATATGTTGGTTGTACCCCTTGCAAAGGCACAGGTGCCGAGGGCGGTAGCTCAGGCTACTCTACTTGTGGAACCTGCAAAGGTAGCGGCCAGTTTGTTAGGGTAATGAACACCCCACTGGGCCGCATGCAAACCAGCTCGGCCTGCCCCGAATGTGGTGGCGAAGGCCGCATCATTACCAATAAATGTAACGTTTGCTTTGGCAATGGCATTGTGGAGGGCGAAGAAGTGGTAACCATTAACATACCACCCGGCGTAATGGATGGTATGCAGCTAAACGCACGCGGCAAAGGCAATGCGGCTGCGCGTGGCGGTATTCCCGGCGACTTAATTGTAGTGATTGAAGAGATTGAGCACGAAGAACTGAAACGCGACGGTAATAACCTGTATTACGAACTGTTTGTTTCCTTCCCTGATGCCGTAACCGGCACGCAAGTTGAAGTACCAACTATTGATGGCCGTGCTAAAATTAAGATAGATGCCGGCACACAGCCCGGTAAACTATTGCGCTTGCGCCACAAAGGTCTGCCCGATGTGGAAACACACCACAAAGGCGACTTGCTGGTAAGCGTTAATGTTTGGACACCCCAAAACCTTTCGGCAGAGGAAAAAGCGATAATTGAAAAGCTAAAAGCATCGAAAAACTTTGTGCCCGCCCCCGGCAAAAAAGACCGTAACTTTTTTGATAGGGTAAGGGATATGTTTAGCAATTAAACTACCTCACCACAACCTTAATCCCCATCGTTTCATTACCTGCTGTAACCCTTACAAGGTACATGCCCGGTGTATAAATATTCAGCGGCAGGTTGTTTAGCTGGCTGCTGGTTCCGCTATAGGCATTTTGCATAAAGCGGCCTGTAATATCATATATAGCTACTGTTACGGTTGTTGGTTTATTGGCCTTTAGGTTTAAAACCGGGTTGCCATAATAGTCGTAATAAATATTGGCGTTGAAATTTATGGGCAGGTCTTCTTTAATACCTACCGTAGCCTGCACCGCCGATAGGGCATTTACACGCCCATAGCCCATTTCATAATTCCACGTACCCGATGCTTTGGTTACATTATAATCATACCCCCCTGTACGGTCGGCCGTGCTTTCTAGTATGTATCGGGCCTGTGGGCCGGTAAGTGTAGGGTTTACTGATAGTATAAGCGCTACAACGCCTGCTGCATTGGGGCAGGCTGCCGATGTGCCGTTGAACGATGCATAATAGCTGCCATTGGCAAAGCCTTTATTACCAAGCATATCGGGTGCAGGTACTTTAACACCCGGGGCTGATATATCAAGGCTGTCGCCGTAGTTGCCACCCCACCATGTTTCGCCGTCGCACGATGTGGGCGATTTACGCTCATCGCACATACTGCTGGCCCCAACCGATATTACTTCGGGCAGGCGGCCGGGCAATAAGGCAAACGATGAATCATCATTGCCTGATGAAAACAACTGCACACAACCTTTGCCATAACGGCCTTGTACCGATGCATCTAAAATAGCATCGTATACAATTTGCGGGTCGCCAAAAATAGGTATTAAACTATCGGGTACCCCCCATGAGTTGCTAAGCACATCGGCTTTGTTTTGCCAAGCCCAGCTAACAGCATTAGCAGTATATATGGTGGTAGAAAAAGGCACAATAGTGCCGCCAAAATCCAGATAGAAAAACAACCGTATAGGAATAATTTTACAGTTTGGTGCAACACCTGCCGTACCAATAGCGTTGTTGGTTACAGCACAGGCAATGCCCGCGCAGCAGGTGCCGTGGCCGTCCTCATCATAATTTGGGGTAGGGTAGCCGTGGGTAACGTCGCTATCATTGCCGGCATCAAAGCCACGTAGCAAATTGCCCATCAAATCGGGGTGCAAGGTATCCACACCCGAATCGATAATAGCTACATTAATATAAGGGTTGCCCTGGGTAATGTTCCAGGCATCAACTACTTTCATATCGGCTCCCGGTGTGCCGCTGTACTGCAGTGTAGCGCCGGTATTTAACAATGCCCACTGGCGGTTAAACAAGGCATCGTTTGGGGTAGAGGGTACAATGGGTGAGTAAGCCATTTCGGGCTCAACATATTTGCACAGGCCGCTATTTAGCAAAGCTTTGCAGGCCTCTATATTATTTAATCCCCCCAACTTATTTTGGGCAGTAAAAGTGCCGGTAAGCAAGCTTAATTTTTGAAAATTGGTTAGCCCTAAATTTTCGCATAACGATTGTATCCTGCCCTCATCATCAGTATTCTTCAGCTTAATAATTATACGGCCGGTTTGGGCAGCAATGTTCTTACCTTTTATGGTAAATTGCGATATGTACTGCACATTAGGCAAGGCCAGCAGCGTATTGTATATGGGTGCGGTATTATTATTGGGCACGTAAACTATAAACTTATTTATACCCACGTTTAGCACCTGTACCCCTTCGCTTTTGCTAAACATATCCTCGGGCAGTTGCCAGCTTTTGCTGTTGCCGGTAACAAAAAAGGCAGCGCCGGGTATTTGCGCTTTTATCAATCCACCCAAAAACATAAAAGCAATAAAACCTAATAATTGTACCTTTGTGATGCGCATAGCGTATGTATTTATACGCTCTAAAGTTACACATCTGTTTTGACTATACAGCAAGCCATAGCCATTTTAGCGCTGCAAATGCCCACATCGCCAGA
>JANOCJ010000178.1:0-18637 GCA_031412115.1 Flavobacteriales bacterium | reverse complement strand
GTAGTGCAAGGCGAAATGAAGGTTGGGTTTCGTGGTGCATTTTCTTTGGTTCGTTTCTTTTGTGCAAGCAAAAGAAATGAACGCCCCCGGCAGGGAAGCGCCGCAGGCAGCTTTGTGATATTAGTAGACCCTGAATCAAGTTCAGGATGACAATACTGCTTTGTATTTAACTCTACACCCTACCCGCTACACCCTATCCCCTAATTTCGTACCTTCGCTATCCTTTTTTAAAAGCATGATACCTAAGGAGACCGTCGACAAGATTATAGAAACTGCCCGCATTGAAGAGGTAGTTGGCGACTTTGTGGGCTTAAAACGACGTGGGGTAAACATGCTGGGCAACTGCCCTTTTCATAACGAGCGTACCCCATCGTTTACGGTATCGCCCACCAAGGGCATATACAAGTGTTTTGGCTGCGGCAAGGCAGGCAACTCGGTAAACTTTATAATGGAGCATGAGCATTATACCTACCCCGAAGCGCTCCGTTACCTTGCCAAAAAGTACAATATTGAAATTGAAGAGAAAGAGCTAACGGCCGAAGATGTAGAAGCGCAGAACGAAAAAGAAAGTCTTTACATCATCAGTTCCTTTGCCCAAAAATATTTTACCGAGCAGCTTTGGGATAGCGAAAACGGCAAAGTTATAGGCCTGTCGTATTTCCGCGAACGGGGCTTTAGGGATGATATTATAGAGAAATTTCAGCTAGGCTACAGCCACGACCAATGGAGCGCCTTTACCGATGCCGGTTTGGCGGCAGGTTTTAAGCTGGACTATATGGAGAAAACCGGCCTTACCATTGTTAAGGACGAGGGCGCCAAAAAGTTCGACCGATTTAAGGGCCGCGTTATGTTTCCCATACATAACCTTACCGGCCGCGTAATTGGCTTTGGCGGGCGTGTATTAAACACAAAAGATAAAACACAGGCCAAGTACGTCAACTCGCCCGAGAGCGACATCTACAATAAAAGTAAAACGCTGTACGGCATTTACTTCGCCAAAAAAACCATACAGCAGTTTGATGTTTGCTATTTGGTTGAGGGCTATACCGACGTTATATCGCTTACGCAGGCGGGGGTTGAAAATGTAGTGGCATCATCGGGCACATCGCTAACACACGAGCAGATAAAACTGATAAGCCGCTACACCAAAAACGTAACTATACTTTACGATGGCGACCCTGCAGGTATTAAGGCATCGTTCCGTGGTATTGATATGATTTTGGAAGAAGGCATGAACGTGCGCGTAGTGCTTTTTCCTGATGGTGATGACCCTGATAGTTACGCCAAAAAAGTTACTACCGACGAGCTGAAAGACTACATAGGCAAATCGGCCAAAGATTTTGTTTCATTCAAAACATCGTTGCTGCTTGATGAAATTGGCAACGACCCCATAAAGCGCGCAGGCCTTGTAAAAGATCTTGCCCAAACCATTGCCAAAGTGCCCGATGGTATTGCCCGCCAGTTTTATATACAGGAGTGTAGCCGCATTACCGGTATTGATACCAATACCCTGCTGCGCGAGGTAAATAAAATACGTTTAGAGAAAAACAAAAACGACCGCGAAGCCGAAGAGGTACGCAACCAGTTTGTTGATTTTGACAGTATACCGCCCGAAGGCCCTGAGGAAGAAGAACCGATTGATTATAGGGACAACCCAAGCCTTGATTACCAAGAGAGTTATATTGTGCGCCTGCTGCTTAGGCATGCCGCCAAAGACCTTGAATTTATTACCCCTGCAGCCGATGGCCGCCACGAGGAAACCCATACCGTTCGCGTAGCCGATTATATTGTTTTTGAATTGTCTCGCGATGAGATTTTGTTGCAGAACCCTATATATAATACCATTTATATGGCATATACCGCTTATCAAAATGAAGCTGACGTAATGGTGCCAAACGTTAACTATTTTACATCGCATGATGATGAAAATATACGTCGCGTAGCTACTGATTTACTAATGGATAAATGGCTTTTAAGTGATAACTGGTATGCTAAACACAGGGTAGAAACTGAAACGGAAGACAATTCGCAATTAGTACTGAAAGATAGTGTGCTGCGCGCTATCTATGGGTTAAAAATGAAGTTTATTAAGCTTATGATAGCCGATATACAAAAACAGCTTCGGGAAATAGAATTGGATGAATTTGAAACAGGAACGCTTTTAAACAATCAAATACAACTTGATAAAATCAAAAAAGAATTATCTGATATGTTAGGACGCATAATACTAGGATAAATGCAAATAACTACCACCCGCATATTGCTTTACTTAATTATAGCTGCAGTAGCATGTTTTATCCTTTGGTATTTCAGCCAGGTAATTGGCTATATATTGGGTGCATTAATTGTATCGTTGGTGGCAAACCCTTTGTGCAGAAAAATTGATAATTTCAAAATCTACAAAGGCAAATCGTTATCATCAGGTGCCAGCGCATTAATTACTTTACTGCTTATTTTAGTGCTATGCGCAGGCATACTGGCAGTGTTTGTACCTACCTTAGTTAAAGAGGTTAGAACCCTTGCCAACCTAGACAGGGCACGCGTTATAAAAAACTTTGAAAGGCCTGTGCAGCAACTGGAAAGTGTGTATAATGCAATGCCAATTGACAATGGGCAATCGTTTCAACAATTTTCCGAAGAAAATTTAAAAAAACTAGCCGATACAAGTTTATTAAGCGATTTTTTATCCGGTTTTTTTAATTCAGCATCCGATTTTATTGCAGGCTTTTTCTCGGTATTTTTCATTGCCTTTTTCTTTTTAAAAGATGAGGCATTGCTAACCAAAAAATTCTACGAACTGTTTCCTGCAAAGCAACGCCCGCGGGTTAAAAAAGCCCTTAACGATAGTAAGCACCAGCTATCCTCCTACTTTACCGGCTTGCTCTTTCAGTTTTTATCCGTTAGCACATTGGCCGGTTTAGGTATGTGGATAATGGGTGTAGATAACCCGTTATTACTGGCGGTATTATTTGGCCTACTAAACTTAGTGCCTTACGTAGGTCCTTTAATAGCAGGCGTTGTAGCCATTGTTATTACCGCTACCACCAACTTATATTTAGATGCCTATACCGAGTTACTCCCCCTTATTTTAAAGGTTATTGGCGTATATGCCGTAGTGCAGTTTATTGATAATTGGTTTCTGTCGAATTATATTTTCTCTAAGTCAGTCGAGGCCCACCCGCTGGAGATATTTTTGGCCATATTGGTAGGTGCTACTATTGGCGGTGTAGTAGGTATGATGGTGGCCATACCGGCCTATGCTATTCTGCGTATTCTTTTTAAAGAATTGATAATTAATTTTAAGAAATCTGTGGTTGTGATAGATTAACACACCCCGCCTTCACTGCGTTAGGCTCTCCTCTCAAGAGGGGATGTTTACTTCACCAAAAAATCCCTCCCCTTTTTGCAACCCAAAAAGGTACTCCCTTTATAAGGGAGAGCTTTAAAAAATGCGTAAGCAAGATTGGCCTACATTTCGAAACGGGGACACACAAGGAAAGTGAACGTGTCCGCCACAGGCGGACAAAGCGCGCGCTGTTCGACGTCCGCCAACGGCGGACTAGTTTGCGCGGTTTAGTGAACACCCCGTAGTGGGTCGTTGAGAAATGTCAGCCTTGACTTTTTGGTTCTTTTGGTTCAAGCCAAAAGAACAGAAGCCTAACGCAGTGGAAATAAAAGAAAAAAGGCCGCCCGGATTGCTCCGAAACGGCCTCTCATTCGCTGTAGGGGAAGGATTCGAACCTTCATAAGGTGGTTAGCTATGCGGCAACAATTTGTAGTGGTCAACCCATTACCGCACGTTTGTCCCATTATTCCTCACCCTCGAGACAGGAGGGCATGTCTGCCGTGATTTCATCACCCCACAATGTGTATGGCTCTGTAAAAGAACTTACACAAATGTAGTAGAGGTCTTTTAAAATTACAAATTATTCAACAATATTCAATAATTATTATCATTTTAATAATATATTAGTATTTTTACTGTCTAAATGGTAAAATATGCATCCTGAACAGCACGAAATTTTAGAGATTGATAATTTAGATAGAAAGATACTGGGCATACTAATGGAAGATGCTTTAGTACCCTATACCGAAATTGCAAAACGCCTGATAGTATCGGCCGGAACGATACACGTACGCATGAAAAAGCTGCAGGAGGCGGGCATTGTAAAGCAATCCATACTCATGGTAGACCATCAGAAAATGGGCTACGACTTAACAGCCTTTTTGGGTGTATACTTAACGCGTGGCTCGGAATATAAACGCGTAGCACGAGAGATTGACCGCATACCCGAGATTGTAGAGGCGCACTATACCACAGGGCAGTACAGCATCTTCTTAAAAGTTATTTGCCGCAATACCGAACACCTGCGCACCGTGCTTAATAAAAAGATACAAGCCATAGAGGGCATAGAGCGTACCGAGACAATAATCTCGCTGGAAGAAGGGATTAGAAGGAATGTGAATATTACGGCGTAGCCTCTCCCCTTGTCACTCCTTCGTCGTGACGTTCCCCTCTCCATTTTATGGAGAGGGGTGGATGCGCTGAAAGCGCAGACGGGGTGAGGTTTGCGTTAGGGATAGCAGCGGCAGCCCTGATCCGCCAGAGGCGGAGAAAGGCTATAGCGGATAGCCCGGGCCGATCCGCCAAAGGCGGAGAGGTAACGCCCTTACCTCCCCCGTCTTGCCTTGCGGCAATCCACCCCCTCAATGAGGGGGATAATTAGCCTTTCAATTTTCTGACCCCTCACCCCTGACCCCTGACCCCTATGTGTTATCTTTGCAACTTATGGAATACAATTTTAGCGAGATAGAGACCAAATGGCAAGGCTATTGGGCGGCGCGTAAAACGTTTGCGGCGCAAAGCAATACCATTAAACCTAAATATTATGTGTTGGATATGTTCCCCTACCCATCGGGGGCAGGGCTGCATGTGGGCCACCCGCTGGGCTATATTGCCAGCGATATTGTAAGCCGCTACAAACGCCTGCAGGGCTTTAATGTGCTGCATCCTATGGGTTACGATGCCTTTGGTTTGCCTGCCGAGCAATATGCTATACAAACGGGCCAACATCCGGAGGTTACTACCAAAGACAACATTGCGCGCTACCGTGAACAGTTGGATAAAATTGGTTTTGCCTACGACTGGGACCGTGAGGTGCGCACCAGCGACCCTGCCTACTACAAGTGGACGCAGTGGATTTTTATGCAGCTTTTTAAATGTTACTACAACACCAAAACCAATAAGGCTGAATACATAGATGGCTTAATAGCTGAATTTGCAACCAACGGAACAGCCAATGTTAATGCGGCTTGCAGCGAGATGATGAGTTTTACTGCCGAAGAATGGAACGCTAAAAGCGCGAAAGAACAGCAGGAAATTTTGATGAACTATCGTTTGGCTTACCAAAGTTTTACGATGGTAAACTGGTGCGAAGCATTGGGCACTGTATTAGCAAATGACGAAGTTGTAAACGGAGTATCGGAACGAGGCGGTTACCCTGTAGAACGTAAGCCGATGAGGCAATGGTCGCTGCGGATAACAGCCTATGCCGACCGTTTGCTGGAAGGCTTGGAACGCATAGATTGGAGCGATGCTTTGAAAGAACAACAACGCAACTGGATAGGAAGAAGTGAAGGTGCGATGGTCTCCTTTAAATTGAAAGATAACGAGGGCGCGATAGAGGTATTTACCACCCGCCCCGATACTATTTTCGGTGTATCGTTTATGGTGATTGCACCCGAGCATGAGTTGGTGGCTAAGATTACCACGCCCGAGCAAAAAGAGGCTGTTGAGGCTTATGTAAATATTGCCAAAAACCGGTCGGAGCGCGAGCGTATGACGGAGGTAAAACGCGTGTCGGGTGAGTTTACCGGGGCGTATGTGGAGCATCCGTTTACGGGTGCGCCTATACCAGTTTGGATTGGCGATTATGTATTGGCGGGCTACGGCACTGGTGCTGTAATGGCGGTGCCTGCCGGCGATGAGCGCGACTATGCTTTTGCCAAACATTTTAACCTACCTATTCCGGCAATATTAGAGGGCATTGACATTAGCGAAGCGGCTAATCCGACGAAGGATGCGAAGATGATTAACTCCGATTTTTTAAATGGGTTAACGGGCTACGAGGCCATTAAAAAAGCCATTGAAGAAATTGAGAAACGCGGCATAGGCAAGGGCAAGGTAAACTTCCGCCTGCGCGATGCCGGTTATAGCCGCCAACGCTATTGGGGCGAACCTTTCCCTGTGGTGTACGACAAAGAAGGAACACCGCATTTATTAGACGAGAATGATTTGCCGGTAGAGTTGCCAAAGGTAGATAGCTACAAGCCTTCGGGTAGTGGGGAATCTCCACTTGCTAATGCAAAAGACTGGGTAACTAACGTAGAAGGCTTTACACGTGAGACAGATACCATGCCGGGCTATGCCGGTTCATCGTGGTACTTTTTGCGCTATATGGACCCTAAAAATGATACTGCTTTTGTTGGTAAAGATGCCGTTGAATACTGGCGTTCTGTCGACTTATACTTAGGCGGTTCGGAGCATGCGGTAGGGCATTTGTTGTACTCGCGCATGTGGAACAAATTCCTGTTTGACTTAGGCCTGGTGGTAGAAGATGAGCCGTTTAAAAAGCTGATTAATCAGGGGATGATACAGGGAATGTCTCCTTATATAGATTATTATCCTGAACACGATACTTTTATTTCTGTATTTGCAGATGAAGAAAAAAAGCAGCTAACAGGTAAGAGCGAAAGAGTATTAACGCATTTAGTATGGTATGGCCCACTAGGCCTAGATAGCTTAGATATTGAGGCTTTTGTTAATTTTTATCCTCAATATAAAAATTCGAAATTCATTAAAAACAGTGATGATAATCGTTTCGATCCCACGTTGGTTGTAGAAAAAATGTCTAAATCACGTTATAATGTGGTGAATCCAGACGTTATTATTGGACAATACGGCGCCGATACCCTTCGCATGTACGAGATGTTTTTAGGTCCGCTGGAGCAAAGCAAACCGTGGAACACCAATGGCATTAGCGGGGTACATAACTTCCTGCGCAAATACTGGCGTTTAACACATAACGAGGCCGGCTTTAATTTAAGTGAAGACCCTGCAACCAAAGAGGAGCTAAAAGCGCTACACAAAACCATTAAAAAGATACAGGATGATATTGAGCGTTTCTCGTTCAACACGGCTGTTTCATCATTTATGATTTGCGTAAACGAACTGGCTGATTTAAAATGCAACAAGCGCGCTATTATAGAGCCGCTAACGGCGTTGCTTTCTCCTTTTGCCCCACACATTGCCGAAGAGGTTTGGAACAAGTTAGGGCATACGGAAAGTGTGATAGAAGCATCGTTCCCGATGTATAATGCTGAGTACACCGTAAGCGATGCTTTTGCGTATCCAATCCAGTTTAACGGCAAGATGAAATTCAACTTAGAAATACCGTTGGGTATTGACAAAGAAGAAATTGAAAAGCTGGTAATGGCCGACGATAAAGTACAAAAACAATTAGCCGGTGCAGCCCCTAAAAAGGTAATTATTGTGCCGGGCAAAATTGTGAATATAGTGGCCTGATAAATAAAGTCAGGTCTAAAGCCCATATTCTACAAGCCATCCATTCCCCAGACTAAAGTCTGGGGTTAAGACATTCAGCTACTAGACAGCTTTGCTTGATAAACAAATTCTCTTAATTTTGTTAGAGAACAAATGTCTTGCAAAACAGGCTATTCTTTTTCTAATTTTGGTAGAGACAAAATGCATTAACCCCAGACTTTAGTCTGGGGACATAAGCCGATAACCTAAAAGGGCTTTAGCCCTGACAAAAACCAACTTATGGCCTACGTAAAAATCTGGATTCATGCAGTATGGAGCACAAAAAATCGTGAAGCCATTCTGCAAAAAGAAAAAAGGCAGCAGCTCTTTGAGCACATTAGAGCAAATGCTAAAAGCAAAGAGATTTATGTAGACTTTATCAATGGCATGGAAGACCATGTGCATTGCCTTATTGCTTTAAATGCCGACATGGCAATTGCCAAAGCAGTACAATTACTAAAAGGCGAATCAGCATTTTGGGCAAATAAAACAAAGTTGTTTAATTTTAAGTTAGAATGGGCTGAGGAATATTATGCAGCTTCAGTCAGCGAGTCCCAAACTAATAAAGTAAGAGACTATATTAAAAATCAAGAAGAACATCACAGAAAAATAACTTTCCAAGAAGAGTTTGACGCATTCTTAGCCAAGTCAGGGCTAAAGCCCGTGGAATAGCTAAGTACTTATTCCCCAGACTAAAGTCTGGGGTTAATGCATCTAGCAACACATATTTGTAAGTGATAGTTCACCCTTCCATCACCACCTTCCTAACCAAGGCAATTTGCCCTAAGTGGTAGTGCGTATGCTCTATTAACCCATGCAGGTTGCGGTAATAAATACCATATTTTTGGCCTACAAAAATCTCTTGCAGTTTTTCATCAGGAAGTTGTTCAATAAGTTTAGCAAGGGCTTCCACTTCTACAAAAATTTTGTCGCGTACTTGTGCCCAATCCTCTTCCGATTGTATGGGTGGAACATCAAAACTAAATTTATCGTGGGCCTCTATAGGGTTGCCTTCCAGCACGTTTAACACAGCTCTTACATAGTAGCCTATATGGTAGGTTAATTTTGCAATGGTGTTAAAAGTATATACCTGTGTAGTGGCCTGTTGCCATGTTACGCCGTCCAGGTTGTCTTTCAGGTTAGACCATGTCCAATTTCCACCAAAAAATACTTCGCGCAAATGCTTGGCTATTTGGGTTGATGTGTGCATTGTGGATTATAAATTATGCAATAAATATAGCAAACTACTCTAAAATTCGACCCGCCTGCGGTGTACACCCTTTATTTAAAGGGAGATTAATTTTGCAGCCTTTATCAACCCTTGTAGGTTTATAACATGTAGGCAAGCACCCGCAGCCCCTATTATATTTTAATAGCTTTGCGTAAAATTGCAGGTAGTATAACTATGAAAACATTTCTTACCATACTTTTTAGCTTGTGCGTATTGGCGGCATCGGCGCAATTTCAAAGCGAGGCTTTTATTAAGCAACAGGAAAAACTGCACAAACGCTATACCGGACAATCGACGAGTGCTATTGTTACGGGCGTAGCCTCGGGCTTGTCGTTTATAGGCTGGGGTGTAACCTATGCTTTTAAGCCTCTTTATACTTATACGGGCACCAACCCGCTTATTGCCCAGCAACAGCGCGACACCTACGATGCTGACATGAAATCGTGGAGGACAGCCCGTGCGGGGTTATTAATTGGCGGTGGCGCTACCGCCATTACCTCTGTTATTTTGGGCATTTGTGCCAAGAAAAATAAGTACCTGTACGATACCAACAAAATGACGCTGCGCTTTAGTCCCAACAATGGCGTTGGGCTGTGCTTGCAGTTTAAGGCGTATTAGGTTTTTTATCTCTCCTATACTTCGACTACGCGCAGTATGACGGAGGGAGGCCACCATTCCCTATATTTGCGCATCCATTGGCCTCGTAGTACAATGGATAGTACGAGGGTTTCCGAAGCCCTAAATCCAGGTTCGATTCCTGGCGAGGCCACACCATTTTTCTATTCTATCATGCAAAAGCACATTATTTTTTGCTTACTTTTTGTGATTGCATATAACACGGCACATAGCCAAACAGCAGTGCCTGATTCGGCGCTAGCTACCACGCTTGTTCCTACAAAGCCTTCAGAATATTATATTGAGCAAGGGGTAAAATATTTCCGCACCATGCAGAGTGATGTGCCTATAAGCGTTAAGCCTGTGTATTCTGATTTAGTGGTGCGTTGGGAGTGGCACCCGTGGCTGTTACTTACGGGCTACAAGCGTTTTAATATGGTTGCTTCTGACATTATGCTAAAGCTTTACCCCACGGCATATAACCTTATTAATTGCAAATACTTTGCTGTGCAGCCTTTTTGCCGCTGCCATGTGGTGTTTAATTATAGCGGAAAGCTGATACCCATTTACGAGGAATTTACCTTTAACAACCAAGGCGAGATTACCTTTATTGAGGCGTGGAGCGACTACCCCAGTTTGCTGCCTATGGCTAAGAATGATTACTGGGCTGAAGGCGATTCTGTTAACCGCTTATCTACCCGCGTGCCGGGGCTTGGCAACGCTACGGGTCGCATTAACCCTAAAGCAACATGGATGCTAAATGCTGCAGCTAACGATACTGTTTTAAGTGATTTATTAAACCGGATAAAACACCCCATTTCTACCTACATGAGTGAGTTAAAAAAGCAGCGCAAGGAAATGGAAGAAGCTGATAAGCCACCTGCGGGCGATGTGTATCCGTATAGGGGAAATTAGGCTGGGTTGCTGACTATTAGGCTGATGCCAATAGAATAAACAACAGTGCATCATCAGTATTTTCAGTAGCTATAGGCCAAAACAAATACCACAGTAAAAAATCAAGCAGGTAATCAGTTTGCCCGTCCGCCGATTTTATGCTGACAACCGCCTTGCCATTATCGGTAGCCAAACCGTAAGCCAATATTGTCTTATCACCCGCTAAAATAGCCCACTCGGCTAAAGGGTTATTACGTATAACCAACCTGTAGGCATGTGCATTATAATTTAACACTAAGGTATTTGCGTACCATTTTTCAGGTTCGGCTGTGGCAATAATTGCACCTTGGCTGTTGGTTATTTCAAGCTTGTTTTTCCAAAAGCCGCTGCGGCTAATAGTGTAGCTATCTGTACCAATAGTAGCAATTCCATTGGCTGTGTTTAACGTGCCAATTTCAGCCCCATCAATAGTAAAGGTAAAGGCGCGCTCATCTGTTTTTGTCCATTGTTTTTGCATAACAACATATTTATTTTGAGGAAAATAACGTGTTGCTGCGCACAAGGTTTACACTTTACAAAAAGTTAATATTTCAGTAATGTTTTGGGAATAGACTAATCACTCACCACTACCCGCTTCACTAAAACCTTCCCATCAGCCGTAAATAATTTTACGGCATACAAGCCGCTGTTTAGGCTGTTTACCGGTATTTGCAACTGTTGCGCAGTGCTTGTAGCACTATATACCAATTGCCCGCTAATGCTATACAATTCTACCTTACTGGGGCCTTGTATATTTTGGGTTTTAATGGTAATAATATCGTTTGCAGGGTTTGGGTAGATGCTCATGCCAATTGCACTGGCAAGGTTTTCATTAACACCAACGGTAACACTATCTCGCCCCCAGGCATAGTCAATGCTATCGTTATCCATTACAATTTTGGCATAGTAAATGTTTTGCGCAGTTAGCGAATCGTAATACCACTCCTCCGTAAACTCCGACTGGTGAACGATATCCTTAAAATTAGTAAAGCTATTGTACAAAATACTATCGCCCACCATTATTACCCATGTTTGCCCACCAACAGTTGGGCAGGCACGCACTCCGTTTATCTCGCCAATGCAACTGCGGCGCACTGCTACATACCTATCAGCTTGGCGGCCTAGCAGCCAAAGGCTATCTTCAACAACCTCATCAAAAGCACTATCATTAAAGCGCAAGGCTACTTCTTTATAGTCAAACCCAGGGCCTACAATAGGGTCGGTAGGTTCGGGGCGGTACATTACCAAAGCTATATTTTTATCTTGCTGCACATAAGGCAAATGTGTGTTTTGGTTGTCGGAGCTGCGGTCATCCCAATCAGGAAAAACCTGCCCACTGGCAGTATACACAGCCGTAGTGCCTACGTTAGCTACGCAAGGGTATTGCTGAAAACCCACCTTGCCTTTCCAAAAATCTTGTATAGATGAAAGCGTTATGCTGTTGTGTTTGTAAACGGCAACATTTTGCCCGCTTATAACGGTGCTTTTGGATATGAAGTCGAGAATTTCTGAAAAGTATTGCATGCCCGACAAAGGCAAGGTAGAGAGTGGCTCAAATATGGCAAAATCAACCTGGTTCCATAGGCTTGAATCGTTTAGCAACTGGCCTGTTTGCTGCACCACATCGGGGTGAAAATAGGCTCCCGAACTCCATTGAAAAACCGTTTTGTCAACAGTACTCATACCGCTGTTTAGCACAAAGCCCTCTTGCAATGTATGACCTATACTGTATGTGGTATCAAGCACAGGCGCCCATGTATTTATTACAACATCAACCGGCAGGGTTGATGTTACCAAAAACGAACCTGCCAACGATGCATTGTTAGGCGCATCGCCAAAGCCGGTAAGCAGGTAAATAAGGTTGTTGTGGTTTGCTCCATAGGGTTCATTATATTTACTAGGGTAGTTGCGCCCTGCTGCCGGAAAAAACGTGCCTTTATCATTAGTCAGTATTAAAAAATCTTTCAGCAGCACTTGTGCGGCTTGTGTAGCTAAGTTTTTAATGGTTGTGTCTTGCGCAAAATCGGCAAGGTTTACAATGCCACAAAACGCATAAGGAGCGTATACCGATGAGAAAAACTCGTAGTAACCATAATCAACCTTTAATTGTAAATAATGCTTTAAACGGGCTTCAAGGTTAGCATCAATTGGTTTGTTATACTTTTCGTGCAGCAACCAGTCGCTACTCATCCACATTATCATGTGGTTTTCACTCCAGTAGTTGCGCACCGTATCGCCATTATTTACCCAATACGGAACCGAATTTAGTACCGGCAGTATTTGCGCATCGTATGTGCCGTTGGTTAAAAACAACAGGCGCACCATATCAATAATAGTAAAGTCTGATGTTTGTCCGGTAGCAATATTGGACAATTTGCTGCTTAGCAAATTATTATCTAACGGCAAATTTTGATACGCCTGTAAAGACAACTTATCATTACCCCCGGCAGTTATACCATTGGTAATATATGCTTGCCTGCGCTGCTCATACACCGGTGGGTTTTGCGCATTAAGAAACGAAACCTGAATAAACAGAATGAGGATAAGATAGATACGGTAGAAGTTTGCCATTTTCAAATATAACAAAAACCTTAACTTAGCAATAAATTTAATGTTATTAAAAATTTAAGTAGGAAAAGAATTAAGACTAATTATGGTTAAACACTTTTTTAGTTTGCTGTTAAGCTTGCTTATGGCTACTATAGTTTATGCGCAGGTTAGCACTGTTACCCTATCAGGCGCTGTAAAAGATAAAGCAGGCCAAGCAGCGTTGCCTTATGTAAATGTTATTTTAAAAAATAGTGCCGATAGCGCCTTTATTAGCGGCACTATTACTACCGAAGAGGGGCGTTTTACCCTTGCCAACGTAAAGCCCGGTAATTATTTTTTACAGCTATCGTACACGGGCTATGTAACCAAAAACCAACCATTATTTATTGGTAGCTTATCAGCCTTTATTGATATTGGAAATGTAGAACTGGATGCGGCACAACAAACGTTGGGCGAAGTAGAGATTACCGGTAAAGCTGATGAAATTGGCGGCAAAATGGATAAAAAAACATTTGCTGTTGAAGATAATGTGGCGCAAACGGGCGGATCTGTGCTACAGGTAATGCAAAACCTGCCGGGCGTAACCGTGCAGGACGGTAAAGTACAAATACGCGGCAGCGATAAGGTTGTGGTGCTGATAGATGGCAAACAAACGGCCTTAACAGGTTTTGGCAGTCAGTCGGCATTAGATAATATTCCGGCGTCGGCTATTGATAGGATTGAAATCATCAACAACCCATCAGCAAAATATGATGCCAATGGCAATGCGGGTATCATCAACATTATATTAAAGAAGAACAGTAAAGATGGCTTTAATGGGAAAGCCTCATTAAGCCTTGGCTTGGGTGCGTTACTCATAAAAAAACAAAACCTGCCAACCATTAGGCCACAGTTTCAGGGCACGCCAAAAGTCAACCCATCGTTGGCATTAAACTACCGCAAAAACAAAATAAACGTATTTGCACAGGTCGATTTTCTTTACAACCCAACATTGAATAAAAATGAGTTTGTAACCCGTACTTATGATGATGGGCAAATTATATTGCAACAAACCAAACGCAACCGCCAAACCACTGTTACTACTGCCCGTGCAGGGTTTGATTGGAATATAAACCCCAATAATACTTTTACCGTTACGGGCTTGTTTAGCAGTGAGAAAATTTTAGATAACGGCGACGAGCCTTTTTTTGCAAACGACTATGCCACTCGTAGCCGCCTATGGCAGTTTTTAGAGGATGAATTGAAAACTACGGTAACAGCATCAACCGCCTACCAGCATAAGTTTAAGCAGCCCGGCCATTTGTTTAATACCAGCCTAAACTACACTTGGCACCAAGAGGATGAGAAATATTTTTTTACTAATATTTTGCCCACCTATACTGGCTACGACAGTTTTAAATTGCTGTCGGACGAGCACGTTATTGATTTTAATTTTGACTATATACGCCCACTGAAATATGGGCGTGTAGAGGCAGGGGTTAAATACCGCCACCGTATTATACCCACCAGTATGTTATTTATACCGGGGTTAAACTCTCCGCTTGATACCAACGCCGGGGGCTGGGCCAAGTATACCGAAGATATTCCGGCACTGTATGGTACTTATGTTTTTGAGAACGAAAAATTGGAAATGGAAGCCGGTGTGCGGGTAGAATATGTGGCTGTAAATTACAATGTAGACCCTAACCACAATACCTATAAGAGTGATGGCTACCAATACATACAGCCTTTCCCCAACATTAGACTGGCGTATAAAATTAACGGAAGCAACAAGCTATCATTATTTTATAACCGCCGGGTTGATAGGCCCAACGAGTTTGATATACGCGTGTTTCCGAAATATGATGATGCTGAAATTATTAAAATTGGCGACCCTGCCCTGCGCCCACAGTTTACCAATTTGGTAGAACTGGGTTATAAAACCAGTTGGAAAAACGGGTACTTATATGCTGCTGGTTATTACCGCGCTGCTAACGGCACTATTACCCGCATTGCTAGCACCGCATCGGGCAGCACGCTCATCTATTCTATTATGCAAAATGCAGGCAAAAGTTACAATACGGGGGTTGAGTTAATGTTCTCTCACGATGTTGCAAAATGGTTTTCTTTTAACATTAATTTGAATGGGTATTACAATTATATAGATGCGTTTTCTGTGCCTATTAAATACCCTACAACCAGTACCTTTTATGCCGAAGCTGACGGCCTGTTTTCGGGCAATGTAAAAGGCAATGTATTTTTTCATCTACCTAAACAATTTGACATACAAATTACCGCTATTTATTTGGCACCCGACCTTATACCGCAAGGACAAATAGCCCAACGCTTTTCGCTAGATTTTGGGGTGAAAAAACAGTTGCAAAAAGGCAAAGGCGAAGTATTTTTAAACGCTACCGATATTGCCAATACTATGGTGATTAAAAAGGCTATACGCGGCAGCAATTTTAACTACCTAAGCGCCGATTATTACGAAACGCAGGTTGTGCGGGTAGGGTATTCATATAAGTTTTAAAAGGTATTATATAGTTGGCAAGGGGTATTTTATAGTTATTAATCAGAAAAAAACTGCATTTAGGTATTTATTTTTTCTTTTGGTTAATATTTTTTTAACTTACACCCACTTTATCTATCTATCTGGTCATGAAAAAACTTTTACTTGGAGTTTCATTCTACCTCTTTTGTGCCTTAACGTTAAGTGCACAAAACGTAAACCTTAACGGGCAAATTGACGATTTTGGCGAGCTGTGTACCAAGCAAACCATGCACTTTACCATGCCTGACGGCATTATACTGGAAAGTGATATGTACCTGCCCATTTTGCGCGATTGCCTGCTGGTACCTATTAGCATTCCTAACCCGTTTGATAATAACAACCCCTTTACGGCTAATTTGCAGGTGCTACCCCGCGGCAAGCAAATTATTATTTACGATAGCCTAAACGGACAGCCCAACCCCAACCCTTTTCAGTTGCCTATTGTATTTAGCCGCACCCCTTATGCTAAGGGCAGCTTTGCAACAGAGGCCGCTGCTGTTTGCTTGTTAGGCAACGCCTATATCTATCAGGATATGCGCGGGCGCTATGAGAGCCAAGGCGTGTATTTGCCCCTTATGAGCGATGGTTGGAACAAAAACCCTTACCACCCCATGTATAAGCATGTGTTGGATATTACCGACACCAGCGATGCCCGCAATGGCAACCGCCACGAGGACGGTTACAACAGCATTCAATTTATATTAGATAGCCTATACCGCCAATATGATATTGACGGCGATGGCACTATGGAAACTTTTAACCCCGGTATTGGCCGCATAGCTATGTTTGGAGCTTCGGCATTGGGGTATAACCAGTTTCAGGCAGCAGCAGCGCATAAAATAAACCCTACCCAACCCGGCCTTAAAGCCCTCTTCCCCATTGTGGCACCGGGCGAGTTTTTTAACTCTACCGGCTTTGTTAATGGTGTGTTTAGAGACAGGCTGGTAACAGGCTGGCTAAAAGGCCAAATTTTTACTTCGACCGACGATGATTTAATACCCATTGACAGTAGCATTGATAACAACATACACACATCGCGCGATTACCTTTTGCCTAACAAATTTCAGGCTGCCAATTTATCTATAGACCATTTTGCAACCGTGCGCTACGCCGGTGGCCCTGCGGGTTATTACCCCAACAGCATTGGCCGTGCCGATATGGATATTAGCCGCGCTATGGTTAACAGCCAAGGCGAGGGCGATGCCAACGGCACCGTTAGCCGCTACACCAATATGGAGGTGCCTGCCTTTAATCTTACCGGCTGGTACGATATTTTTATTGACGGGCAAATACAAACCTGGGCCAACATGCGTAAGCACTTAAACCCGGCCTATAATAACCGTAAGCTGCAAAAAATTGTAATTGGGCCATGGGCGCATCAAACTACGGGCAGCCAAACTACCGGCGATGTTACTTACCCTAGCAATGTTGGCGATATTTTAGGTTTTGATTTGGGTGAGATTGATGTAGACAACATACCGATAGGCAAAATTTTAAATTCAGATTTGATTAGCTGGTTTAGGTATAACCTAAACTACGACACTACCCAGTTTATTGGCGAGCCCAAAGTACTGTTGCCCGAAAGCCCTTATTGGCAAGATTCGCCAATACAGTTTGTAAAAATCCGTTTTCCGGCCGAGGATATTAAACTGACGCTGCCACAGCTTTTGGCCTTTATGAACGGCACCGGCGGCATTGATAATGTAAAAATAGAATTGAAGCTTGAAGTACCCCTGCTGCCACCGGCAACAACATCATTAACCATACCTATACCGGCCCTTGGCAGCCCGTTAATTGACGGCTTAGGTAGCGATGCTATACCACCTGCCAAACAGGTAGACTTTTTGAATGATGTGCCCAACGTGCGCTTTTATGTAATTGGCCCTATTGAGGATGGGGTACCCGAAAACACCAACATGGGCAACTACTGGTTTCCTGCCGATACTTTTCCACTGGTAGATGGCATTACATGGAACAAATTTTACATGCATACTGATGGTAAATTTAACCCTGCACCGCCTGCTAGCGAAGAAGGTTTTGTTACCTATGTGCACGACCCTGATGACCCCATTGCTACCATTGGTGGCAACAATATGATTGAGCGCACACCTGATGGTTTGCGCGATAGCCAAGGCCAGTTTAACCTTGCCGATGAGCGCTACAGCGACTATACTATGACCCGCCCGGGCGTAGTGTCTTTCCAAACTGACATTATACAGGATTCGCTATGTGTAATTGGTTTCCCTATTGCTAATATTTGGGCCAAAAGCAACCCCAACGGGTTAACCAGCGGACCAACGGATACCGATTTCTTTATTCGGATTCTTGACGTATATCCTGATGGTAAAGAATTGTATGTAACTGAAGGTGCTGTTAACGCCCGTGCCCGCGACTATGCCCGTGGCCTTGCCGAAAACCCTGCCGCCGATGAGAACTACCCATACCCTAATGATGATGTACCTTTTACCAATATAGAGGCCAACCAGTTGTATGAGTATAAGTTTAAAATGTACCCGCTGGGCTACACTTTTGGCAAAGGCCACAGGGTGAAAATTTTAATTAGCAGCTCAAACTTTACCCGCTATCAGGTAAACCCAAATTTGCCTATTGAGGATGGCGACTTCTTCCGCCGCAAACCCGGCGATGGACAAACATACGTGTTTAACAATACCGAAATGGAGCCCCGTGTAGCGGTGCAACGCCTGCATATATCAGACATGAACCAGTGCTGGATTGACCTGCCGGTATACTCGCAAAATATTTTGTCGGCAGATGGTACGCCGGTAAAAGATATTGCGGTGCTTGAGGTATTCCCTAACCCTACGGCCGACCTTGTAAACTTGTATATGAACCGCAACAGCCAATACAGCATTACAGTATACAACATACAAGGCCAACAAGTGCTAAGCACTACCGTAAACGGCAACCAAACGCAGCTTGATGTACGCGGCCTTAACAACGGCATATACAGCATACGCGTAATTGATACAAAAACCGGCAAAGTGTTTAATAAAAAGCTGAGCAAAATTTAGTGGTGTATTTTAGTTCGCCCTTTAAATAAAGGGCGATTAACAAGACTTACCAAGCCCTCTTCGGAGGGCTTTTTTATTGAAAAGAAAAATCCTCTCCTCACACTTCTCCGCTCTCTACTCTGCATTACCTTTGGGGTAAT